>NZ_JBBMRJ010000092.1:0-565 GCF_037993085.1 Pseudomonas sp. YNh
GTGACGGGTCAGTACCAGCTTGATCTTCGACTTGCGCAGGGATTCGAGCAGGTCGAGGTTTTCTTCACCGGGAATGCCGAATACATACTCGACACCTTCGTTTTCCAGGCATTGCACAACGACATCGGCGGCCTTGGCCATCTTGCTTGCTACCTCAAGTGATGGGACGGTGGAAGTCCAGAAATGCGCAGCACGGTACGCTGGCATCGCTCGGTCCAGGGGTAGGAATGCCCTGAATCAAAGTCTTGACGTAGGGTGGGCGTGGGAAAGTCACGTTAATGTAGCTGCAATATTGTCGCAGTGCTGCGCTGGCGCCGTTGTAGAAGCAACAGTCTTGCTCAGGCTTTGAAAGAGCAGGGGGTCGGGCAGGGCTGGAGATATTTGCGCCGCAAAGACAAAACCCCTACCTGCATGCGCAGATAGGGGTTTTGCGAAATGAATCTTGACGATGACCTACTCTCACATGGGGAAACCCCACACTACCATCGGCGATGCATCGTTTCACTGCTGAGTTCGGGATGGGATCAGGTGGTTCCAATGCTCTATGGTCGTCAAGAAATTCTGT
>NZ_JBBMRJ010000093.1:0-548 GCF_037993085.1 Pseudomonas sp. YNh
GGCACCCGGCTCACCACGGCCGCTCAGTGCCAGGCCATCAGCGCCGACCACGATATTGCTCACGGCGCCAGGTGGCGTGATATCCGGGGCATCGAACTGCAGCGGTGCCGAGGTGTTGCCTGCGGCATCCACCAGACGCACGTCCAAGGCTTCGCCATTGGCCTGCGCAGGGTTCAGGGTCAAGCTGAACAGGCCATCGGCGCCAACAGTGCCAGTGCCGATGAGAGTGCCTGCGGCATCACGCACCTGGACGGTGGCGCCCGGCTCGCCGCGACCGGTGAAGGTCACGCCGTCGGCCAGGGCCAGTTCAGTCGGTTGAGCAGGCGGCAGCAGGTCGGCTGAGGTCACCGAGCCCGGCTGGGAAACATTACCGGCGGCATCGGTCAGGGTGACTTGCAGGGTGCTGCCGTCGTTCACGGCAGGGGCCAGGGCGATGACGAAGGTGCCATCCGCGCCAACGGTACCCGTCGCGAGGATGTTGCCTGCGGCGTCACGCACCTGCACGGTGGTGCCGGCTTCGCCACGGCCGCTCAGTTGGCTGCCGGCCA
>NZ_JBBMRJ010000094.1:0-527 GCF_037993085.1 Pseudomonas sp. YNh
GGGTCGTACTGGTAACGGCGGTGAATCGGGTTGTACGCATGCTCCACCAGCAGCGACGTATTCACGCCAGTGTTATGCACCTGCGAGAGCTTGTCAGCCGACAAGGTTGACGCAAACTGCCAGGCCTTGCGCCCCATGGCGTCATAACCGAAGCAGCTGGTGAGCTTGCCCTGGGTGCGGTACACCTCGCGGTGCAGGTCGTCTCGCTCCATGTCGCTGATCACCAGCCCGTCCAGGTTCAACTGGTGCAGGTGGCCGCTGCCGTAGTACAGGTGATTGACCTTGCGCCCATCCGGTAACGTTAGCGTGGTCAGGTTGCTGAGTGGGTCGTACTCGTAGCCGAGCGTGCCGTCAGGGGTGATTTCTTTGGTCAGCCGACCGAGCAGATCGTAGGCGTACTCAAGCTTTTCTTCCGTGATCCCAAGCTGCTTGCCGATCCCGGTCGGTTGCCGCTCGATGCTCAGCAACCGGTCACCGTCGTCATAGGTGAATCGCTGTTGTGCGTCGCTATTCAGTTTGGCGATCAG
>NZ_JBBMRJ010000010.1:0-184289 GCF_037993085.1 Pseudomonas sp. YNh
GTGGGAGCGGCCTTGCGTCGCGATGCGCCGCGCGGGCGGCGCTCGATCTCACAGGCGCTGAAAAACCCAAGCCGAACACTGCTGAATCCCCAAGGCGAACACCCCCAAAAAACAAAGCGGGGAGGCCTTTCGGCCTCCCCGCTTTAATTACCTGCCTTTAAAGGCTAGGGAACGCAAACTGCGACGCTTCATGGCTGGCACGCTGCGGCCAGCGCTGGGTAATCGCCTTGCGACGGGTATAGAAGCGCACCCCGTCCGGGCCATAGGCATGCAGGTCACCGAACAGCGAACGCTTCCAGCCACCAAAGCTGTGATAAGCCACCGGCACCGGCAGCGGCACGTTCACACCTACCATGCCCACTTCGATCTCGTCGCAGAACAGGCGCGCCGCTTCACCGTCACGGGTGAAGATGCAGGTCCCGTTGCCATACTCGTGATCATTGATCAGCTGCATGGCCTGCTCCAGGCTGTTCACACGCACCACGCATAGCACCGGCCCGAAGATCTCTTCTTTATAGATACGCATCTCCGGGGTCACCTTGTCGAACAGGGTGCCACCCACGAAGTAGCCATCTTCATTACCGGCTACACGGAAGCCGCGGCCATCCACCACCAGCTTGGCGCCAGCAGCAACACCGTCATCGATGTAACCCACTACCTTGTCACGGGCAGCAGCCGTTACCAACGGGCCCATGTCCAGGCCGCACGAAGTGCCGGCACCAATCTTCAGTGCCTTGATCTGCGGTTCCAGCTTGGCAATCAGGGCATCGGCCACCTGGTCACCCACGCATACCGCCACCGAAATGGCCATGCAGCGCTCGCCGCACGAACCGTAGGCCGCGCCCATCAGTGCACTGACGGCGTTGTCCAGGTCGGCATCCGGCATCAGTACCGCGTGGTTCTTCGCGCCACCCAAGGCTTGCACGCGCTTGCCACGCTTGGTGCCTTCGGCATAGATGTACTCGGCGATCGGCGTTGAACCGACAAAGCTCAGTGCTTTTACTTCTGGCGCTTCAATCAGTGCATCCACCGCTTCCTTGTCACCGTGCACCACGTTCAGGATGCCCTTCGGCAAGCCGGCTTCCAGCAGCAACTGGGCGATGTACAGGGTCGAGCTGGGGTCACGCTCGGACGGCTTGAGGATGAAAGCGTTGCCGCAGGCGATAGCCAGTGGGTACATCCACAGCGGCACCATGGCCGGGAAGTTGAACGGGGTAATGCCAGCGACCACGCCCAGCGGCTGGAAGTCGGACCAGGCATCGATGTTCGGGCCGACGTTGCGGCTGTACTCGCCTTTCAATACTTCTGGCGCTGCGCAGGCGAACTCGACGTTCTCGATGCCGCGCTTCAGTTCGCCGGCTGCGTCTTCCAAGGTCTTGCCATGCTCTTCGCTGATCATCTGCGAAATCTTGGCTTCGTTCTGCTCCAGCAGTTGCTTGAAGCGGAACATTACCTGGGCGCGCTTGGCCGGTGGGGTGTTGCGCCAGGCCGGGAAGGCCGCCTTGGCGGAGTCGATCGCTTCCTGCACGGTCGCGCGACTGGCCAGCTCGACCTTGCGTACAGCCTGGCCGGTGGACGGGTTGAAGACATCGGCGGTGCGCTCACCTTTGGAAACCAGCTCGCCATGGATCAGGTGCTGAACAATGCTCATGCAAAACTCCGGATATAGAAGGTAGAGGCAGGCGCGCTAGCTATACATGCGCGCGCCTGGCATCGAAATCGGAAAGATCAGTCGATCAGGTTCAGGTTTTCGCCGACGGCGTCGAACAAGCGATCCAGTTCCTGCGGCGTGGTGTTGAACGTTGGGCCGAACTGCAGGGTGTCGCCACCGAAGCGTACATAGAAGCCTGCCTTCCACAATTTCATCGCCACTTCGTACGGGCGGACGATGGCATCACCGTCACGGGCGGCGATCTGGATGGCGCCGGCCAGGCCGTAGTTACGGATATCGACAACGTTCTTGGTGCCCTTCACGCCGTGCAGCAGCTTCTCGAAGTGCGGCGCCAGCTCGGCGGCGGACTGCACCAGGTTTTCCTTCTGCAGCAGGTCCAGCGCGGCGATACCGGCGGCGCAGGCCACCGGGTGGGCCGAATAGGTGTAGCCGTGCGGGAATTCCACGGCGTATTCCGGCGTCGGCTGGTTCATGAAGGTGTGGTAGATCTCACTGCTGGCAATCACCGCGCCCATCGGGATGGCGCCGTTGGTTACCTGCTTGGCGATGCACATCAGGTCCGGGGTGACGCCGAAGGCTTCAGCACCGGTCATCGCGCCCATGCGGCCAAAGCCGGTGATCACTTCGTCGAAGATCAGCAGGATGTTGTGCTGGGTGCAGATTTCACGCAGGCGCTTCAGGTAACCCTTAGGCGGCGGCAGTACACCGGCAGACCCCGCCAGCGGCTCGACGATCACCGCAGCGATGTTGGAGGCATCGTGCAGCTCGATCAGCTTGAGCATTTCGTCAGCCAGGGCAATACCGCCCTCCTCCGGCATGCCCTTGGAGAAGGCGTTCACCGGCAGCACGGTGTGAGGCAGGTGGTCGACATCCAGCAACTGGCCGAACATCTTGCGGTTACCGTTCACCCCACCCAGGCTGGTACCGGCGATGTTCACGCCATGGTAGCCGCGGGCACGGCCGATGATCTTGGTCTTGGTCGCCTGGCCTTTCAAGCGCCAGTAGGCACGCACCATCTTCAGCGCGGTGTCGGCGCACTCGGAACCGGAGTTGGTATAAAAGACGTGGTTCAGATCGCCTGGAACCAGATCAGCAATCTTTTCCGCCAGCTGGAACGACAGCGGATGGCCAAACTGGAACGCCGGGGAATAGTCCAGGGTACTCAGCTGACGGGTGACCGCATCGGTAATTTCCTTGCGGGTGTGCCCGGCGCCGCAGGTCCACAGGCCAGAAAGCGCATCAAAGATCTTGCGCCCCTGGTCATCGACCAGGTAGTTGCCTTCGGCCGCCACGATCAACCGTGGGTCGCGGTGGAAGTTGCGGTTGGCGGTGTAAGGCATCCAGTGGGCATCCAGCTTGAGCTGGCTGGCGATACCGGCGGGAGCGGTTTCGGGCATGTTCATCGGCGGTTCCTCGAAAGACGATTAGGCAACGATGTATGTTGTTGCAGCTAAATTGGCACGGCGATAAAGTCTGAAAAAGCCAACATTTCTAATCTTCAGACAGGCCGTGACTAAACTGATGAGCCGACGCCCCGATCCACTCGCCCAAGTCAGCGATTTCGACATCCGCCTGCTGAAGATCTACCGCAGCGTGGTCGAGTGCGGTGGCTTTTCGGCCGCCGAGAACGTGCTGGGCATTGGCCGCTCGGCCATCAGCCAGCAAATGAACGACCTGGAGCAACGCCTTGGCCTGCGCCTGTGCCAGCGTGGCCGCGCCGGTTTCTCGCTGACCGAGGAAGGCCGCGAGGTCTACCATTCGGCACTGCAACTGCTCAGCGCCCTGGAAAGTTTCCGCACCGAGGTCAACGGCCTGCACCAGCACTTGCGTGGCGAGTTGAACATTGGCCTGACCGACAACCTGGTCACCCTGCCGCACATGCGCATCACCCATGCCCTGGCCGAACTCAAGGACCGCGGGCCCGATGTGCGTATCCAGATCCGCATGATCGCCCCCAGCCAGGTCGAACACGGCGTGCTCGACGGCAGCCTGCATGTTGGTGTGGTACCTCAGACCAGCCCGCTGTCGGGCCTTGAGTACCAGCCGTTGTACAGCGAACGCTCGCTGTTGTACTGCGCGGTCGGCCACCCGCTGTTCTATGCCGATGACCAGCAGGTCGACGACGACCGCCTCAACAGCCAGGAAGCCATCACCCCCACATTCCGCCTGCCCGCCGACATCCAGGCCCATTACCAGGCGCTGAACTGCACGGCCAGTGCTTCGGACCGCGAAGGCATGGCGTTTCTCATCCTCACCGGGCGCTACATTGGCTACCTGCCCGACCACTACGCCACGTTGTGGGTGCAGCAAGGCCGCTTGCGCGCCCTCAAGCCCCAACAGCGCTTCTATGACCTGAGCCTGAGCTGGGTAACGCGCAAGGGCAGGCGGCCCAATCTGGTACTGGAAAGCTTCCTCGACAGCCTGGCTGCGACACGTTGATGCCAGTCTGTGCCGCAAACGCTTGTCACTTCGGCGCAGGCAGGTAATCTTGTCCGACAGCCGCAGCCACTGACCCGTACGGAATCGTCCATGACCCTAGAAGTCCCTGCGCACCGCCTCTCCGCCTCGGGCAAGCCCGCGGGCCGCATCCGCCAGAAAAACGAACAGGCCATTATCCAGGCCGCCGAGGACGAGTTCGCTCGCCATGGGTTCAAGGGCACCAGCATGAACACCATCGCCCTGAAGGCGGAATTGCCCAAGGCCAACCTGCACTACTACTTCACCAACAAGCTGGGCCTGTACATTGCCGTGCTCAGCAACATCATCGAGTTGTGGGACAGTACCTTCAACGCCTTGAGCGTCGAGGACGACCCCGGTGAAGCGCTGAGCCAGTACATCCGCACCAAGATGGAGTTCTCGCGCCGCAACCCGCAGGCCTCGCGGATTTTCGCCATGGAGGTAATCAGCGGTGGCACCTGCCTGACCGAATATTTCAGTGCTGACTACCGCGAGTGGTTCCGCGGCCGGGCTGCCGTGTTCCAGGCCTGGATCGAAGCCGGCAAGATGGACCCGGTCGACCCGGTGCACCTGATCTTCCTGCTTTGGGGCAGCACCCAGCACTACGCCGACTTCGCTACCCAGATCTGCCAGGTTACCGGCCGCAGCCGCCTGACCAAGCAGGACATGGAAGACGCAAGCAACAACCTTATCCACATCATTCTGAAAGGCTGCGGCATCAAGCCCGCTGTGTAACCGTCATTTATGCCTTCTACCCTGCTCGACCTCTGCGAATACCGCGAGGACATCCGCAAGAGCCGCTTCATCACCCTCGCCGGGCCGATCAGCAGTGCCGCCGATGCGATGAGCTTTATCGAACGCCACAGCGACCTGGCCGCCACCCACAACTGCTGGGCCTGGAAGCTCGGCGGGCAGTACCGCAGCAACGATGACGGCGAACCCGGCGGCACCGCAGGCCGGCCGATCCTGGCAGCCATCGAAGCGCAGGACTGCGACCAGGTCGTGGTGCTGGTGATCCGCTGGTACGGCGGTATCCAGCTGGGTACCGGCGGCCTGGCGAGGGCCTATGGCGGCGGCGCCAACAAGTGCCTGCAACAGGCACCCAAGCGGCTGCTGGTGCAGCGCAGCGAATTCACCTGCAGCTGCAGTTTCAGCGAACTTGCGTTGGTTAAACTGCGGCTGGCGGAGGTGGACGGCCTGGTACTGGATGAACAGTTCACCGCCAATGGCGTAGACCTGCTGATCGCGCTTGGTGATGCCCACAGGGCGCCACTGCAGCAGCAACTGGCCGACCTGAGCCGCGGGCGCATCCTGCTCGAAGCATGCTGAACATTGCCCACAACAACTGTGGGCCCGCCTGTGGATAAGCTTGGGGCAGTCGCTTGCAAGCTACTGTTTTCATGGCCTCCAGAGCTTTGATCATATTTTGATCACTGTTTGATGACAGCCGCAAACTGCTGAAAGCTCACGAGTTATCCCCAACACGCGGCCAGGCGGGGCGCCTTGCAAGGTCGTAGGCTTGCACACAATAACTGTGGATCAGCCTGTGGATAACCCGTGCGCCAACAGGCGAAGCGCCCGGCCGGGCAAGGCCCCGGCGCAGTTGATCGTTTTTTATACAGCCAACGGCAAGGCAGTGAGTGCCGCTGTGGATTATTCTCAACTACCTTTCTCTTTCACCGACCACGGAGCGCGTTCACATGGCTAATGCAAAAACCGCACTTATCATCGGCGCCTCGCGCGGGCTTGGCCTGGGCCTGGTGCAACGCCTGAACGAAGACGGCTGGAATATCGTTGCCACCGTGCGCAACCCCCAGCAACCCGGTGCCCTGGCGGACGTGCCCGGCGTGCGCATCGAACAGCTGGAAATGAACGACACCGCCCAACTCGATGGGCTGAAACAACGCCTGCAAGGCCAGGTGTTCGACCTGGTATTCGTCAATGCGGGCGTCATGGGCCCCCTGCCGCAAGACCTGGAGACGGTTCAGAACAAGGACATCGGCGACCTGTTCATGACCAATGCCGTGTCGCCCATCCGCGTGGCCCGCCGCCTGGTCGGCCAGGTGCGCGAGGGCAGCGGCGTGCTGGCCTTCATGAGTTCGATCCTGGGCAGCGTAACCATCCCCGACGGGGGCGAAATTTGCCTGTACAAGGCCAGCAAGGCAGCGCTCAACTCGATGATCAACAGCTTCGTGGTTGAACAACAGCGCCCCGACCTGTGCGTGCTGGCCATGCACCCGGGCTGGGTGAAAACCGACATGGGCGGCGAAAACGCCGAAATCGACGTGTTCACCAGCACCCGCGGCATGCTCGACCAGATCAACGCACAAAGCGGCAACGGCGGCCTGCGCTTCATCAACTACAAGGGCGAACCCTTGGTCTGGTGATCCACCGGGTCGCAGCCTGGCCGGGCGCAATGCCCGGCCAGGCCCTGTAGAATGGCGGCAACCGTACCTGATTGAGATGCCCCACTATGTATGACTGGTTGAACGCCCTGCCCAAGGCCGAACTGCACCTGCACCTGGAAGGCTCGCTGGAGCCCGAGCTGCTGTTCGCCCTGGCCGAGCGCAACAAGATCGCCCTGCCCTGGGCCGATGTGGAGACCCTGCGCGGTGCCTATGCCTTCAACAACCTGCAGGAGTTCCTCGACCTGTATTACCAGGGCGCGGATGTGCTGCGTACCGAGCAGGACTTCTACGACCTGACCTGGGCCTACCTGCACGCTGCAAAGCCCAGAACGTGATCCACACCGAACCGTTCTTTGACCCGCAAACCCACACCGACCGCGGCATCCCTTTCGAAGTGGTGCTCAATGGCATCAACCAGGCGCTGAACGACGGCCGCAAGCAACTGGGCATCAGCAGTGGCCTGATCCTCAGCTTCCTGCGCCACCTCAGTGAAGAGGAAGCGCAAAAAACCCTCGACCAGGCCCTGCCGTTCCGCGACGCGTTCATCGCCGTCGGCCTGGACAGCTCGGAAATGGGTCACCCGCCAAGCAAGTTCAAGCGCGTGTTCGACCGGGCCCGCAGCGAAGGCTTTGTTGCCGTTGCCCATGCCGGCGAAGAAGGCCCGCCCGAGTACATCTGGGAAGCGCTCGACCTGTTGCAGATCAAGCGTATCGACCACGGCGTACGCGCCATCGAGGACGAGCGCCTGATGCAACGCATCATCGATGAGCAGATCCCGCTCACCGTGTGCCCGCTGTCCAACACCAAGCTCTGCGTGTTCGACCACATGAGCCAGCACAACATCCTGGACATGCTCGAACGCGGCGTGAAGGTTACGGTCAACTCGGACGACCCGGCCTACTTCGGCGGCTACGTGACGGAAAACTTCCACGCCCTGCACACCCACCTGGGCATGACCGAAGACCAGGCCCGTCGGCTGGCGCAGAACAGCCTGGATGCCCGGCTGGTCTGATTGACCGACGCCGTTGCGCTCAGCCGACCTGCAACGTCGCCACGCGGGCTATGCGATTGATCTGCTGGATACCCAGCGCCGAGATATGCAATGCCCGCGTGTCCTCGGCCTCGCGCATCCAGCCAGATTGCAGAAACAGCCTGAACAAGGCCTGGCCCAGTACGCCACCCAGGTGCGGGGCCTGATCGTTCCACTCGGTGCAACGGCAGATCACGCAACCACGTTGCTGGTGTGGCGCCAGGGCATCGATGTAGACCCCGACAAGCGCCAACTGCGCCCGCCCCTCGTCACTTACCATCAACTGTCGGCCGCTGCCTTCCAGCCAGCCGGCCACCACCACGCGATGGTACAGCTCACTGGCCAGCTCCCCACCCAGGTGATCGCCACAACGACGTGCGCGGCGCATCGACATGGGCAACGGTGATACCGGCGCCTTGGCCTGCTCCCCCCTGGCGCCCTCCAGCTGAACGCTGGCCAAGGCCTCCACGGCGGCCCCGACCTGCGGTGTCGCCAGGCGGAAATAGCGCTTGCGGCCACGTGCTTCATGCCTGAGCAACCCGGCCGACGACAGCAACGAAAGGTGCGCGCAGGCCGATGACGAAGTCAGGCCGGTCATTATCGCGAGCTCATTGGCCAGGCGTGGCGTGCCGTCGATCAATGCCCACAACATGGCACTGCGCTTCGGGTCGGCCATCAGGCTGGCAATCTGGCTGATACTGCTGGCTGCGTTCATATCCCTGTAACTCCCTGCAAGTTCACGGTGTGGATGCGATGGGCCAACCCTGGCAGGGAAGCACCTCTCGCTGTCACTGGCCTGGGTCGCCAGTATAGGCCGCAGCAAACGCCGTTCAGACGCTCACCTGCCGACATACCTGCGGCGAAAAAACACTGGGTATGCCTACCCTTCAAACAGTGAAACAGCCTCGGAAAACTGCCCGGAACCCGGTCAACCAAAGGTCCGATATACGCGTACAGCGGCGTAGAAACATCTTGATGAAAAAAGACCGGCTGCAATTTCAGATACGGCCCACAGCCATGTTCCGCAAATAGCGCGCAACGAAGCGAAGGTTCTGCGGGTTTGCGGGCATTACGCCCAAAGCGGGAAACAGGGAGAGGAAATGCGCCTGTCGACCGTCAGTCAGGACACTGATGCAGCCCGTGGCAGCCACGAGGGGCGGCGCTACACTTGAGCGGCTCCCCCTTCTGGAGGTTTGCCGCGATGAAAATTGTCGTCAGTGCATCGAGCCGAAACCCTGCCTGCCCCTGGCAGGTCCAGCTCGATCAACACGTGGTCAGTTTCCGCAGCGAGGCCGAGGCGCGGGCCTTCGTCGCCACGCTCGAAACCCGCCTGCAGGCACCTCACCCGCTTATGCGGGACGCCTGGCCTGCAAACGTCGGGTCAGCAGCGCGACACTGACCGCCAGTGCACCGCACAAGCTGATTACCGTCGCCATCGGCACCGCACTGCCATCATGCAGCAGGCCGACCAGTGCCGCCGCCCCTGCGGCGACGCTGAATTGCAGGCAGCCCATCAGTGCCGAGGCGCTGCCAGCGCGTGCGCCCTGCCCGCTCATGGCGCAGGCAGAGGCGTTGGGGATGATGCAGCCCAGGCTGGCGATGCAGATGAACAGCGGTACCAGCAGCGGCCACAACTGTGTCGGCTGCAAGGCTGCCACGCCCAACAGCGCCAGGCCTGCCGCCAGGTACACCCACACCCCGCGCGCCAGCAGGAACGCCGGGCCACGCTTGGCCAGTAGACGTGCATTCACCTGTGCCACCAGGATGAAGCCGGCGGCGTTGGTACCGAACAGCCACCCGTAGTGCTCGGCCGGCACGTCATAGAGCTTGATGAACACGAAAGGGGAACCGGCGATGTAGGCAAACATGCCGGCAATGGCGATACCACCGGTCAAGGCATGGCCAAGGAACACCCGGTCTGCAAGCAAACGCAGGTATTGGCGCAAAGCGCCAGACAGCGGCTGACGCGGCATGTGCTCAGGCAGGCTTTCCGGCAGGCCAAGGCTGACCGCCAGCAGGCAGCCGGCACTGAACAGGCTCAAGGCCAGGAAGATCGACTGCCAGCCTGCCAGGTTCACCAGCACCCCGCCCAGCATCGGTGCCAAGATCGGCGCCAGGCCCATGACCAGCATCAGTTGTGAAAACACCTTGGCCGAGGCCACCGGGTCGCACTTGTCGCTGACGATGGCCCGCGACAGCACCATGCCGGCACAACCGCCCAGTGCCTGGACAAAGCGCGCCAGTACCAGGGTGTCGAGGTTGGGGGCATAGGCACAGGCCAGCGACGCCAGGGTGAACAGGGTCACCCCGAACATCAGCGGTATGCGCCGGCCAAAGCGGTCGGCTACCGGGCCATAGGCCAACTGGCCGATGGACAGGCCGAGGAAGTAGGCGGCCAAAGTGGCCTGGATGTGTTTTTCATCGGTGGCGAACGCCTGCGCCATGGCCGGGAAGGCGGGCAGGTAGAAGTCGATCGCCAAGGGCCCGAACGCACTGAGTGCGCCCAGGATGAGCACCATTCGCAGGTTCATCAGGAATCCATAGCAGGCTAAGCAAGTGATTGATTCTACCTGCTGTGGCCACTATCGGTATGAAAACATTTGCAACAAACCTGGGCCTTGCGGGGACAACTGCCTGGCTCGAAACCTGAAAATTGCCGTGGTCCCTCTGGGGGCGGGCGTGCCCGCGAATCAGGCAACGCGGTGGATGGCACCGGCTACGCGTATTCGCGGGCACGCCCGCTCCCACAGGTGAGTCTCCCACTGCCAAGTCTTCAGGCAAGTTCGGCCTGATAACCTTCATCACGAATGGCCGTAAGGATCTGCTCCTGCCCCAGTTCACTCTGCACCCGTACCTGCCTGGCTGCCAGGTCGATCTCGACCTTGGCCGCTGCATCCTGCTCCTGCACCGCGCGGGTCACGGCTTTCACGCAATGGCCGCAGGTCATGCCTTGTACATTGAACACTTGCATGGGGGTTGCCTCCTTCAGGTTTTCAACGAGTCTCAAGCTTGCCATCGGGGCAAGGTCAAGACCTGCCAGCAACACCTGGGGTGGAAATCCGCGCCCGCGTCGGCCAAGCTTCGCGTTTGACGATCAGGCAAGCAGGAGACTTTTCATGTTCAGGGCAGCATTGGGCGTCGTCGGGCTATTGAGCGCGCTGGCTGCGGTGCCACCGGCCAGTGCCGAGGGCAATTCGGACTACAGCGTACTGATCATTTCCCGGGAACGCCTGGAAGTGGCCACCAACTGCGAAATTGGCGTCTACCTCAACGATCAGCTTTCCGGGCGTGTGTTCCAGGAGCAATCCACCTCGTTCAACCTGCCGCCCGGCCCGGTGGATGTGCGCCTGCGCCTTTTGCCAGGGCAGATGCCAGGCTGCGCAGCGGGCGTCGAAGACCAACGCAGCACACGCTTGAACCTGCAGGCGGGCCAGATCAACAAATACCGCATCGCCATGGGGCATTATGGGCTGGAGTTGAAGCGAGCCGGCCTGGGCTATTGACCTTACCTGCATGGCAAGGTTGATGCTGGAGGCCTGTCCAAGGAGGAGAGCCATGCCCGCATCCACCACGTATGACCTGCCGATCTCCGGCATGACCTGCGCCAGCTGTGCCGGCCGGGTCGAACGCGCCTTGCGCAAGGTCACCGGCGCTGAACAGGTCAGCGTCAACCTCGCCACCGAACAGGCCCGGGTCCAGGCCCCGGCCAACAGCCTGCCCGCCCTGGTCGATGCCGTGCGCGAAGCCGGCTACGGCGTGCCCACCCGTACCGTCGAACTGCAGATTGGCGGCATGACCTGCGCCAGCTGCGTCGGCCGCGTAGAGCGCGCCTTGGGGAAGCTGCCGGGTGTTGAGCAGGTCAGCGTCAACCTTGCCAGCGAACGCGCGCACCTTGAAGTGCTGGCAGCCGTTGATGACAACCTGCTGATCGACACCGTGCACAAGGCCGGCTACAGCGCCAGCCTGCCGCAAACGGCAAACGGCGACCAAAGCGCTGCCCAGCGCCGCCTGCGCAACGAGCGCCTGGCGGTCGGCGCAGCCTTGCTGTTGGCCCTGCCACTGGTATTGCCGATGCTGGTGCAGCCATTCGGCCTGCACTGGATGTTGCCTGCATGGGCGCAGTTCCTGCTGGCCACACCGGTGCAGTTCATTCTTGGCGCCCGCTTCTACGTAGCCGCCTGGAAGGCCGTGCGCGCCGGTGCCGGCAACATGGACCTGCTGGTGGCGCTAGGCACCAGCGCTGGCTACGGCTTGAGCCTGTACCAGTGGGCGCAGGCCCCTGCCGGCATGGCCCCACACCTGTACTTTGAAGCCTCGGCCGTGGTGATTGCCCTGGTGTTGCTGGGCAAGTACCTGGAAAGCCGTGCCAAGCGCCAGACCGCCAGCGCCATTCGCGCCCTTGAGGCACTGCGCCCGGAACGCGCCCTGCGTGTAGTCGACGGCCAGGAGCAAGACGTGGCCATCGCGCAGTTGCGCCTGGGCGACCTGGTGCTGGTCAAGCCCGGCGAGCGTTTCCCGGTAGACGGTGTGGTCGAAGACGGCAGCAGCCATGCCGATGAAGCCCTGATCAGCGGCGAGAGCCTGCCGGTGCCCAAGCAACCCGGCGACAGTGTTACCGGTGGTGCCATCAATGGCGAAGGCCGATTGCTGGTGCGCACCCAGGCGCTGGGCACCGAAACCGTGCTGGCCCGTATCATCCGCCTGGTGGAAGACGCCCAGGCCGCCAAGGCGCCGATCCAGAAGCTGGTCGACCGGGTCAGCCAAGTGTTTGTCCCGGCCGTGCTGGTACTGGCCCTGATCACCCTGATCGGCTGGTGGCTGGCCGGCGCACCGTTGGAAACCGCACTGATCAACGCCGTTGCCGTGTTGGTCATCGCCTGCCCCTGTGCCCTCGGCCTGGCCACGCCTGCAGCAATCATGGCCGGCACCGGGGTTGCCGCCCGCCACGGTATCCTGATCAAGGACGCCGAAGCCCTGGAGCGTGCCCATGCGGTCAACCGCGTGGTCTTCGACAAGACCGGCACGCTGACCTCTGGCAGCCCGCGGGTTGTCCACAGCCAGGCGCAATTGGGCAACAGCGCCGACCTGCACCGCCTGGCCGGCGCCCTGCAGCGCGGCAGTGAGCACCCACTGGCCAAGGCGGTGCTGGATGCCTGCGCCGAACAGAAGCTGGACGTGCCAAGCGTTACCGACAGCCAGTCGCTGACCGGGCGCGGCATCGCCGGATGTGTAGAGGGCCGCGAGTTGGCCCTGGGCAACCGCCGCCTGCTCGACGAAAGCGCCCTGCAACCTGGTGACCTGGCCGCCAAGGCCCAGGCCTGGGAAGCCGAGGGGCGCACCCTGTCGTGGCTGATCGAACGCGGCACGCAACCCCGTGTGCTGGGCCTGTTCGCCTTTGGTGACAGCCTCAAGCCCGGCGCCGCGCAAGCCATAAATACCCTGCACGCACAGCACATCAGCAGCCACCTGCTGACCGGCGACAACCGCGGCAGCGCCAAGGTGGTGGCCGACGCCCTGGGCATCGACGATGTGCATGCCGAAGTGCTGCCGGCCGACAAGGCCGCCACCGTGGCCGCGCTCAAGCTGGATGGCGTGGTCGCCATGGTTGGCGATGGCATCAACGACGCCCCGGCCCTGGCGGCAGCCGATATCGGCATTGCCATGGGTGGCGGCACCGACGTGGCCATGCAGGCCGCCGGCATCACCCTGATGCGTGGCGACCCGCGCCTGGTGCCGGCCGCCCTGGAAATCAGCCGCAAGACCTACGCCAAAATCCGCCAGAACCTGTTCTGGGCGTTCATCTATAACCTGATCGGCATCCCGCTGGCCGCGCTGGGTTACCTCAACCCGGTACTGGCCGGCGCCGCCATGGCCCTGTCCAGCGTCAGCGTGGTCAGCAACGCGCTGTGGCTCAAGGCGTGGAAACCCACCAGCACCAACGAGGAAGCGCCATGAACATCGGCCAGGCCGCCCGCCGCAGCGGGCTTAGCACCAAGATGATCCGTTATTACGAATCCATCGGCCTGCTCAAACCTGCCACGCGCAGCGACAGCGGCTACCGCCTGTACCAGGCAGAAGACTTGCACAGCCTGGCCTTCATCAAGCGCTCCCGCGACCTGGGCTTTTCCCTGGAAGAGGTCGGCAAGCTGCTGACCCTGTGGCAAGACCGCCAGCGTGCCAGCGCCGATGTGAAGGCGCTGGCCATGCAGCACATCGATGAACTGAACCGGCGTATCGAGGAACTGGTGAGCCTGCGCGACACCCTTGGCGAGCTGGTTTCGCATTGCCAGGGGGACGACCGCCCGGACTGCCCGATCCTCAAGGACCTGGCCAACGGTGCTGCTGGAAGTTGCTGTCACTGATCGGTCACCCGCGCTTGGTATGCCAAAAGCGTCCAAACGCGACCGAATAGTCACCAACCGCGACTTTATCCAATAAATACGGGCGTTTTCATACATAAAACCCGGACGCTGCCGATGCACTGGCTACCTGCCTCGTGGGTCGACAATAAAAATTCCGGGAGCGTCGATGAGCATCAAACAGAAACTGACCTGGGCATTCGCGGTCATCGCCGGCTTGCCCATTGTCCTCGTGGCCACCCTGGTGGTCCTCAACCTGCGCGGCGAAGCCCGCGACGGATTCCTCGACGGTAGCAGCCGGGAAATCCGCCAGGTCAGCAACGCGATGAACATCTTCTTCCAGGGCATCAACCAGAACGTCGAGTACATGGCTTCGCAGCCAATGGTCGCCGCCACCGGCAGCGAGCTGAACAAGTACATGAGCGCCGCTCCGTCCTACGAACTGGGCGAGCAGGCCGGCAAGCTCCTCGACTTCATGACCCGCCTGGCCAACGCGCATCCGTCCTATGCCTACCTGTCCTACGGTGTGAACGACGGCGGCTACACCGGCTGGCCGGCCGGGCAGAAGTTCGTCAATTACGACCCACGCACCCGCCCCTGGTACCAACTGGCCATGGCCAACCCGGGCAAGACCGTGCGTACCGGCGCCTACTACTGGGCGGCCGACGACGCGGTACTGGTCAGCACCGTGCGCGCCGTGGCCAACCAGTTGGGCAATCCCGGCGGCGTGGTCAACATCGACGTGTCGCTCAAAGGCCTGACCGAAATCGTCAAACAGATCAAGCTGGGTGAAAGCGGCTACCTGATGCTGGTGGAAAGCAACGGCAACGTCATGGTCGACCCACGCGACGCCGCTCACAATTTCAAGCAGCTGGCCAGCTTTGGCGACGGCTATGCCGCGCTGGCCAAGGCCGGCAAAGGCCTGGTCGAGGTCGAGCTCAATGGCGTGCGCTACATGGCCAACGTCTACCCCGATGAGCAACTGGGCTGGACCTTCATCGGCCTGATCGAACAAAGCGAAGTGATGCAGACCACCACCCGGCTGACCTGGCTGATCGGCGGCATTGCCGTGGTGCTGGCCGCGCTGTTCGCAGTGGTCGGTGCAGGCTTCGCCAAGCTGATCGTGCGCCCGATCAATAGCGTCACCAGCGGCCTGGAGGACATTGCCCAGGGCGAGGGTGACCTGACCCGGAACCTGGAAATCCGTGGCCGCGACGAAACCGCGCAACTGGCCAGCTGGTTCAACCAGTTCCTCGGCGCCATTCGCAGCCTGATCCAGCACATCGGCGCTGCTGCCGGCAAAATCCTCAGCACTTCCAGCAGCTCGACCCGCGTTTCCAGCGACATGGCCGAAGCCGCTGGCCGCCAGCGCGAAGCCGTGGACATGGTGTCCACCGCCTTCCACGAAATGGTCGCCACCGCCAACGAAGTGGCCCGTTCCTGTAGCCAGGCGGCGCAGTCGGCCGACAGCGGTCAGCAGCAAGCACGCGAGGGCCAGCAGCAGATCGACGCCGCCGTACAAAGCGTCGACCGCCTGAGCCACGAGATCGAACAGTCCGCGCAGTCGATCCAGCAGCTGGAGCGTGACAGCAACGCTATCCAGTCGATCCTCGGCACCATCCGCTCAATTGCCGAACAGACCAACCTGCTGGCCCTCAACGCGGCCATCGAAGCAGCCCGTGCCGGTGAGCAGGGCCGTGGTTTTGCCGTGGTGGCCGACGAAGTGCGGGCCCTGGCCAAGCGCACAGCCGACTCCACTGCCGAAATCGACGGCCTGCTGGGCAACCTGGCCAGCCGCACGGCCGAAGTGGCCGATCAGATGCATGCCAGCCTGGAAGTGTCGCAGCAGTCGGTAAGCCGTATCGGCCTGGCCCGCGACAGCTTCGGGCAAATCCGTGAGTCGGTGGATGTGATCCGCGACATGAACACGCAGATCGCCACGGCGGCCGAGGAGCAGCACCAGGTGGCCGAGGACATCAACCGGCATATCAGCCAGATTCACGGGGATGCGCAGCTGGTGGCCGAACTGGCCCAAGCGGCGCGCCAGGACTCCGAGAGCCTGGCTGGGCTGTCCAATGAGCTGGATTCGCTGGTGCGCAGGTTCCGCACCTGATTGATGCATTGCCTGTCCCGGCCCTATCGCCGGCAAGCCAGCTCCCACAGGCCCCCGCTGCCCTCAGGGTTTGCAGTCTCTGTGGGAGCTGGCTTGCCGGCGATAGGGCCGGTACAGGCAGACTATGCCTAGAGTTTCAACTCGCCAGGGGTAGCCCCGAACAGCTGCTTGAATGCGGCAATGTAAGCCGAGGTGGAGTCATACCCACACCCCAACGCCGCCTCGGTCACATTCTCCCCCGCCTCCAGCAACGCCAGTGACGACAACAGCCGCATGCGCTGCCGCCAGTTGCGAAAGCTCAACCCGGTCTCGCGCTGGAACATCCGCATCAGCGTCTTCTCCGAACACCCCAGCTCCCGTGCCCATTGCTGCAAGGTCTGGGGCTGGTCCGGTGCGGCGATCAAGCCGTTGCACAGGGCCAGCAACCCAGGGTGACGTGGCAACGGCAGCGAAAACCCGACTTCCGGCAAGGTGCGCAACTGGTCGAGCAGCACCGCCACCAGCCGCGCCTCGGCACTGTCATATTCCGGGTAGTCCGCCGGGAACAGGCAGAACTGCTTGATCAGCTCGCGTGCCAGTGGCGTCACCTCCAGCACCCGGCATTGCTCCGGTGCCCATGGGCAGGCATCGCGGCGCACATACAGGCTGCGCATCTCGGCCTGCATCGAGGTCAGCACTTCGTGTTCGGCATCGGCAGGGATCCACACACCCCACTGGGGTGGGGCAAAGTAACTGCCGTCCCGGGTGTACACGGCCAGTACGCCGCTGATGGCGTAGGAAAACTGCACCCAGTCGTGCTGGTGGCGGGTGGTCCAGGAGCCGGCACCGAGGCTTTCGGCACGGGCATAGAGGGGCCTGGGCAAATGGTCCAGCGCAGGAATAGCGCGAGGATGTCCGATGATCGGCATGGCGGTTTCTTGTAGTTCTGAGCAGACAAGCCTAACAGCTGGTGGCCATCACGGGGACATCTGCGCTGTCCTGTGGGAGCGGGTTTACCCGCAAAGCAGGCAACGCGGTATTGCAGAAAATCAACGCTCGACGATAACGGTCACCCCCTGCCCACCCGCCGCACAAATCGAAATCAGCCCACGCCCCTTCCCCGTCGTGGCCAACAACTTGGCCAGGTTGGCCAATATCCGCCCCCCGGTCGCGGCGAACGGGTGCCCAGCTGCCAGCGAGCTGCCCTTGACGTTGAGCTTGCTGCGGTCAATCGCCCCAAGCGGCGCATCCAGCCCCAACCGCTCGCGGCAATAGTCGGCATCTTCCCAGGCCTTGAGGGTGCACAGCACCTGGGCAGCAAAGGCTTCATGGATCTCGTAGTAATCGAAGTCCTGCAGGGTCAGGCCATTGCGCGCCAGCAAGCGTGGCACGGCATACACCGGGGCCATCAACAGCCCTTCGCGACCGGTGACGAAATCCACCGCAGCGGTTTCGCCATCGACCAGGTAAGCCAACACCTCAAGCCCCTGCTGCGCAGCCCATTCTTCAGTGCCCAGCAACACCACCGAGGCCCCGTCGGTGAGTGGTGTGGAATTACCCGCCGTCAGCGTGCCCTGGCCACTGCGGTCGAAGGCGGGCTTGAGCCTGGCCAACTGCTCAAGGCTCAGGTCCGGGCGCAGGTTGTTGTCCCGTGTCAGCGACAAAAACGGCGTCAGCAAGTCTTCCTGCCAACCCTCGGCATACGCGGCGGCCAGCTTCTGGTGGCTGAGCAACGCCAGCTCGTCCTGCTCTGCACGGCTAATGCGCCAGGTCTGGGCCATGCGCTCGCAATGCTCGCCCATCGACAAGCCCGTGCGCGGTTCGCCGTTGCGTGGTAACTCGGGTTTCAGATGGTGAGGCCGCAGCTTGAGGAAAGGCTTGAGTCGCTCGCCCAGGCTTTTGCCACGGTTGGCCTGCAACAGGATGTGGCGCAGGCCTTCGTTGACGGCAATCGGTGCATCGGAAGTGGTATCCACGCCGCCGGCAACACCGCAGTCGATCTGCCCCAGGGCAATCTTGTTGGCCACCAGCAGCGCAGCTTCCAGCCCAGTACCGCAGGCTTGCTGGATGTCATACGCCGGGGTCTGCGGCGACAGGCGCGAACCCAGCACACATTCGCGGGTAAGGTTCATGTCACGTGAGTGCTTGAGCACCGCGCCAGCCACCACCTCCCCCAGCCGTAACCCATGCAGGCGATAACGTTCGATCAGGCCCTCAAGGGCGACCGTGAGCATCGCCTGGTTGCTGGCCGTGGCGTAGGCGCCATTGGAGCGGGCAAAGGGGATTCGGTTGCCGCCCAAGATCGCGACCCGGCGAGGTGAACGCATGTGCTTGTTCCTCCTGAAACAATTTGATCCGTACAGCCTAGGTGTTTTTACCGCATTCGAACGACCTTGCCACAAAGTTGGTCCACACTTTCAAGCTTGCCTTTTGCGGAGACCCACTCATGAGCGATCGCTACCTCGGTTTTGCCAACTCCAACCTCGGCCGCCGCCTCGTGGATGCCCTCGGCCTGCCACGCCCGGCGCCGCTGGAGCGCTGGCAAGCCGGCCGCCTGCGCCCGGTCGAAGGGGCCCTGGTACTGGGGGGCGGGCCGCTGGCAGGCCAGGTCGAAGCCATCGCCCCGCGCCTGACCGACGCGCTTTACAGCTTCAATGCCAACCACCTGCAGGCCGAAGCCTGGGTGGCCGGCCTGGGGCCGAAAATCAAAGCCGTGGTGTTCGATGCCAGTCATCTGTCCGACAGCGATGCGCTGAAGCAGTTGCGCGAATTTTTCCAGCCACTGCTGCGCAGCCTGGCCCCGAGCGCCCATGTCGTGGTGCTGGGGCGCGCGCCGGAAAGCCTCGAGGACCCATTGGCCAGCGTTGCCCAACGGGCCCTTGAAGGCTTCAGCCGCTCGCTGGCAAAAGAGCTGCTCAATGGCGCGACTGCCCAGCTGCTGTATGTCGCGCCCGGTGCCGAAGACCAGCTGGAAGGCGCCTTGCGGTTCTTCCTGTCGCCCAAGAGTGCCTTCATTTCTGGCCAGGTACTGCGCCTGGAAGCCTGCACCAGCCAGGTAGGCGACTGGACCCGCCCGCTGGCTGGCCGCCGCGCCCTGGTCACGGGTGCGGCACGCGGCATCGGCGCCGCGATCGCCGAAACCCTGGCGCGGGACGGCGCCGATGTGCTGCTGCTCGATGTGCCACAGGCCAGCCAAGACCTCGACGCCCTCGCCGCACGTTTGGGTGGCAAAGCGCTGCCTCTGGATATCTGCGCCAGCGATGCGACAACGCAACTGCTCGCCGCCCTGCCCGACGGCATCGACATCGTGGTGCACAACGCCGGCATCACCCGCGACAAGACCTTGGCCAACATGACCCCGGAATACTGGGACGCGGTCATGGCGGTCAACCTCAAGGCACCGCAAGTACTGACCCAGGCGCTGTACGACAACGGCGCACTGGGCGAAAACGCGCGCATCACCCTGCTGGCCTCGGTCAGCGGCATCGCCGGCAACCGCGGGCAGGCCAACTACGCCGCGAGCAAGGCCGGGTTGATCGGCCTGGCCCAAGCCTGGGCGCCCCGGCTCGCCGAACACGGCGGCAGCATCAACGCTGTCGCCCCCGGTTTCATCGAAACCCACATGACCGCGGCCATGCCCATGGGCCTGCGCGAGGCCGGGCGGCGCTTGAGCTCGCTGGGCCAGGGCGGCCGCCCGCAGGACGTCGCCGAGGCCATCGCCTGGCTCAGCCAGCCAGGCTCCGGGGCAGTCAACGGCCAGGTGCTGCGTGTGTGCGGCCAGGCCTTGATGGGAGCGTGAACATGAGCAGAAACTGGCACGACCTGCAAAGCCCGGCTGCCCGCGCCAGCCTGTACCTGCGTGCAGCCAGCAAGCGCAGCATCAGCGGTGACCGCTTGCCGGACGATGGCCTGCGCTGCTTCATCCCGGTTCAGCCGGGCAACCTGGCAGCTTATAGACGGCTTTGCCACTTTACCGACGATGGCCGCCTGCCAGGCACTTATCCCCACGTCATGGCGTTCACGCTGCAGCTGCAGTTGATGACCGCCCCAAACTTCCCTTTCCCGCTGCTCGGCCTGGTGCACCTGCACAACCGAATCGAGGTGCTGCGCCCGCTTGGTGGTATCGAAGGGCTGCGCTTTGCGGTGTATGCGCAAAACCTTCAGGCACATGCCAAGGGCGGCACCTTCGACCTGGTTACCGAGGCAGACGACGGCATTGGCCTGCTCTGGCGGGAGACCAGCCGCATGCTGGTGCGCGGACTAAAGCTGGAGGGCCAGGCAGGCGAGCCAGCCGACGATGAACCGGAGCCATTGCCCGAGGCCACCCGCTGGTACGCCGACAGTGATATTGGCCGACGTTATGCCAAGGTGTGCGGGGACTACAACCCTATCCACCTCAGCGCCACCAGCGCGCGGCTGTTCGGCTTCCCCACGGCCATTGCCCATGGCATGTGGAGCAAGGCCATGGCCCTGGCGGCACTGCGTGGGCACCTGCCGCACAGCGGCTACGCCTTTGAAGTGGATTTCCGCAAACCGGTGCGGTTGCCGTCGGAGGTGGTACTCAGTGCCAGTGAGGCGGGGCCTGAGGGTGCGTTGCGGCTGGATGGGCATGCCGGGGTGCTGCATATGGTCGGGCGCTGGGCTCCGCTGTAGAGGCGGTATACGCTTGCTTTGCATCGGGCCTGGGCCGAAGCTATGCAGCATTAGGAGACCCCCGATGAACCTGCAAGAAATCACCCAACGCCTGCACCAGATTCGCGACAACAATGACTGGCGCGGCTTCCACAGCCCGAAGAACCTGGCCATGGCCGCCAGCGTCGAAATGGCCGAGCTGGTGGAAATCTTCCAGTGGCTGAGCGAAGACCAATCTCGCCAGCTACCTGCCGACAAACTCGCCCACGCCGGCCAGGAAGTCGGTGATGTGGTGCTCTACCTGCTGCTGCTGTGCAGCGAGCTGGGCCTGGACATGGACCAGGTGGTGCGGGCCAAGCTGGCCGACAGCGAGAGGCGCTTCGCCCGATGAACGACCGTCACTTCGATGAGCTGGCCACCCGCTTTGCCGAGAAGATCTACGGCGGCGCCAAGGGCGCGATCCGCCTGGCCGTGCTGCAGGCCGACCTGGCCGAGGCGCTGCCCGATCGCCCGCTGCGCATCCTCGACATCGGCGCCGGGCTGGGGCATATGGCCTTGTGGCTGGCCCAGCGTGGCCACCATCTGACCCTGGCCGAGCCTGCCGCCCCCATGCTCGACGGCGCCCGGGCTCGCTTTGCCGAGGCCGGCCAGACCGCCACGTTCATCCAGGCACCCTGGCAAGACCTGCTTGGCCAACTGACCGAGCCCTACGACCTGGTGCTATGCCATGCCGTGCTCGAATGGCTGGCAGAGCCCGAAAGCATCCTGCCCGTGCTGCACCAGCTCACGGCCCCTTCCGGGTGGCTGTCACTGGCCTTCTACAACCGCGACGCGCTGGTCTATCGCAATCTGCTCAAGGGCCATTTCCGCAAATTGCGCAGCAACCGGCTGGAAGGTGAAAAGCAGAGCCTGACCCCACAGAAACCGCTTGATCCACGCGAGCTCAAGGCGCAACTTGATCCTATGTGGCAGGTTGAAACCGAGAGTGGTGTGCGGGTGTTCCACGATTACATGCCCAAAGAGTTCCAAGCCAAGGCCGAGCTGCTCGACCTGCTGGAAATGGAACTGGCCTACCGCCGCCACCCCGGCTTCGCCGGGCTTGGCCGCTACCTGCACTGGGTCTGCCGCCCCCGTTGACCCGCCCGCCGGGAGGAATACATGCCGTACCGTCTGTTGTGCCTGGCCCTGCTGCCGCTTGCCTTGGCTGCCTGCCAGGGCAGCAACCCGTATGTGGCCAGCAGCCGCCCGCTGCCACCGGCCCCCGCCCAGGCGGCCACCACCTTCGACGCCAGTGCCTACCCCGCCCCCGCCCGGGATTACGGGCACTACCGCAGCTGGAGCTGGCGCAACGGCCAGTTGCCCGGCGGCACGGCCAATGCCGACCCGGCGCAACTGGCCGATGCCGTCAGCGGCGCACTCGACCAGCATGGCCTACGCCCTGCCCGGGGGGCTTCCGGCGATTTGCTGGTCAGCGCCGACATGCGCCTGGAAAAACGCTTGCGCCAGGTGCGTGACTACGACACCTACGACCCGTACTACGGCCCCTACCCCTACGGTGGTGTCGGTTATGGCGGCTATCGCCATGGCTACGGGGGCTATGCCAGCGTGCCCATCGTGCGCACCTACGAGGTGGAGGTGATGGTGGTGCGCATCGACCTGTACGACGCCCGCAGCGGCCAGCCGGTGTGGAGCGCCAGCGCCGAAAGCGGCAGCGACAAGGACTCGCCGCGTGAACGCGAAAGCGCCCTGCGCGATTCTGTGCACAAGGCGCTCAGCGGCTATCCTCCCAGTTAACGTTTAACGGAGAACCACCATGTTGCGCCGTCTCGTTCTACTGTCGTTCGCGTTATTGCTCGCCGCCTGCTCCAGCAACAATGTCCAGCAGGACTTCGATGCCAGCCGCGATTTTGCCGCCTACCGGAGCTGGGCGTGGCAGGAGCCGGGCCTGCAATACCGCCCGGACGACCCCCGCATCAAAAGCGACCTCACCGAACAGCGCATCCGCCAAGCGGTCGCCGACCAGCTCGACCAGCGTGGCCTGCGCCCGGTCCAGGCTGGCGTGCGGCCTGACCTGGGCGTGCGCGCGTACCTGATTGTCGAGCAGCGCCAGCAGCAGATCACCACCAACTACGGCGGTGGTTGGGGTGGTTACTGGGGCGGCTACTGGGGCGGCCCGATGTACAACGAAACCCGCAGTGTCGACTACAAGGTCGCCACCATCCAGATCGACATGTTCGACGGGCGTGACGGCAAGCTGGTCTGGCGAGGCAGTGCCGAGCAGATCATGAACAACTACCCGCCAAGCCCGGAAGAACGCAACAGCGCCATTCACAATACCGTGACCAAGGTGCTGGCCAACTATCCCCCGGGTAGCAAGAAGTAACATTCAAACGCGGCTTTTATAGACGCCGCGGACTCTGTGGGAGCGGGTTCACCCGCGAAGCAAGCGACACGGTGCATGGCACCGGCTCCGCCGGTGTTCGCGGGTGAACCCGCTCCCACAGAGATCGCGATTCTGAACACGGCTGCACCACCTGCCAGGTCTGTGACAGCTACGACAAAATCCATTCCAGCCACGCCTTTTTCCCTTTCCCGCCCACTCGTGCGCAGGTTCTTGTCTATCTTCACTTAAGGAAACCTGACTGACCGGGTAGATGTGTTCAACATTTGGGAAAGGCGACCTGCCAATGCAAAGCATTGTTCTCCTGCTGTGGCTTGCCTTGTGCTCCGAACAGGATGTGCGTCAACGCCAGATATCGGATCTGCTGACCCTGGGCGTGGCTGCCGGCGCCCTGTTCTGGCTGTTCGCCACCGGCCACAGCTGGATCGGCGCCGATGCCAGTGATGCCGGCTGGGCGCTGGCCATCGTCATGCTGCTTACACTGCCCGGCTACATGCTCGGCCGCTTCGGTGCCGACGACGTTAAGCTGATGGGCGCACTGGCCTTGGCGACCAGCCCGCATTACGTGCTCGGCACCTTCATTGGCGCCGGTGTCAGTGTGCTGGTGTGGCTGCTCACCCGTCGGCGCCTGTGGACACTGCTCAACCCCAAGGTGAAAAAGCGTTTGCAGGCCCTGACCGAAGAAATGGGCGACAAACAGGCATTCGTACCCTACGTGTTAGCAGGTTTTCTTCTAACGGCGGTATGGATCCAATAATCACTCCTGTGGTCCTATGGGTTGTACATAACTTGCAACTTGTACATATCCAGAAAGTGCGACTATTTTTAAGCTGCCAGCGTGTCTGGCACGGGAGCAGGGCCGTATACGAACAGGGAGTTGATCGTGTCCAGACCATTCAGTGAAATGAAGCTATTGGTGGTCGATGACCAACCAGTCATCGTCGAACAGTTGTGTGAGTTTCTCGAAACCCAGGGCTACCACTGCCTGCCAGCTCATTCGACCGACGAAGCCATCCAGCGCTACCTGGCCGACGAGGCCATCGGCCTGATCATCTGCGACCTGCACATGCCTGAGCGTGATGGCATCGCACTGGTTCGCGCCCTCAAGGAAGTCACCGGGCCACGTATGTTTGAAGCCATCATGCTGACCGGGCGTGCGGACAAACAGGACGTGATCCGCGCCCTGCGCGAAGGGTTTGCCGATTATTACCAGAAGCCCATGAACCTCGACGAACTGCTGGAGGGCGTGCGCCGCCAGGAAGAGGCCCTGCAAGAACGCCAGCGCAACTTCCGCGCCCTGGGCGGGTTGAACCAGCGCTTGCAGGACCTGGCCGACTCGGTGGACGAACTGTACCAGGACCTGGAAAAAGCCCGTGGCCAAGGTACCCACCGCCGTGCCACCGATGTGGAAGAGAGCGAAAGCGAGCTGCCAGCTGCCTTCGAGAAGCTGTCGCCACGCCAACTGGAAGTGGCGCGGCTGGTGAGCAAGGGCAAGACCAATTACCAGATCGCCTGTGAGCTGGGCATTACCGAAAACACCGTCAAGCTGTATGTGTCGCAAGTGTTGCGTTTGACCCACATGCACAACCGTACCCAGCTGGCATTGGCGCTGACGCCCAGCTCGTCGCCGGTGCATCTGAGGTTTACTACCCATTGAGGGGTTTGGCTGGAGATTGCCGGGGCTGCTTTGCAGCCCCCTACATTTGAAAACCCAAACTCAGGATTAGCCGGGGGCCACGGTCCAGGCTATCCAACGCCACATCCGCCAAAGGCTTCGCCACCTCCAGCGCAACGTTGAGGTAGCGCCCATCCCCCAACCGTACGCCAAGTGCCGCGGAAGCCAGGTGGGCATCGTCCACAGGCCCCCGGTTATGCCAGGCCTGCGCCACATCCACTGCCGCATAGGGCTGAACCAGCGCCAGCCCGTTACCTCGCAGGCTGTAGTTCAGTTCGTAAGCCACACCCCACCCCTTGTCCCCGTCCGCCTGATCACGCGGGTAGCCACGGCCAAAATGCAGCCCACCAAAGCCCGCCCGTTCGCTGTCGGGCAGCCGGTCATCACTCCAGTACAACGCGCCCGACGCCACCCCCTGCCAGTTGCCAGCCAGCGTGTCACTCTGCAGTCCGGAAAGCCGCAACCGCAGGAAATCCAGATCGTAGTCAGCATCGCTACGCGCGCCCAGGTAATCCAGCCCCTGGTAAACCCCGGCACTGACAATACGCAGGCGGCCACCTTCCACTTTGCGCCAGTCGCCCTCGAAGGACAGCGCGCGCACGGAAGTGTCGTAGTCCCGTAGTGAAGGCTCCCCGTCCAGTTGGTCTTCGACGTGCTCGCTGACCGCATACAGGTGCCCCTGCACCGCCATCCATTCGTTCGGCCTGACAACCACTGGCTGGCGCAGGCCCACTGCATAGCGTTCACTGTCCCGCTCGCGGGTCATGTCACGGCCATCATCCAGGCGTATGCGCGTGCCCGGATCACTGCGGTAGCGCGAAGCCGACAGCAGCAACTGGCTGCCGGCAGCGTCCAGGTACTGGCTGTAGTCCAGCCGCTGGTAATGCACCTGGTCATTCCCCGGAGGCAGCAGCAGGCTCGCCTTGAACTGTTCGGCAAAGCGGGTCTGGGCATTGCTGGTGGCCGTCAGCAGTGCCTGCGCATCGTCGCGACTGGAATCGGCCAGGGTAACAGCGGCACTGAACGGCTTGCGCTGCGCACGCACGGTCAAGCGGGCGGCACCGTCAGCGGTTTGCGCCATCGCCAGCTCAGCCTCAATCGACACACCCGGCAGGCGTTCGGCGAGCCCCAGGTAGCGCTCCAGGGTTTCACGTGTCAGCGGGCGTTCGGCTTCCAGTTGCGTCAGCAGCTGCTGCAAATAGCCACCCGCCGGGCCGATGTCGCCCTCCACGCGGTAATCCCGGATGTAACCTTCGACCAGCACCACATTCACCCGGCCTTCGGCCACATCCTGAGGTGGCAGGTAGGCGTAGGAAAGCAGGTAACCGTCCTGCCGGTAGCGCTCGGTCAGGCGCTCGGTGTACTGCTGCAGCTCGCCTAATGTGATGCTGTGCCCGATCAACGGCTGGTAGTGCTCGCGCAAGTCGCTCAAGGGGAACACCGTACCGCCTTCGAAACGCACCTTGTGCAGCACCATGCGCGTATCCGCAGGTGCCCAGGCCTGGCTTTCGGCGTTTGGCCGGGGCATTCGCAGATTGGGGCTGGCGGGCCGATAGGCGTCTACCGGCAGGTTGGTGTCGGGCAGGCGCCGTTCGTACTCATGGCTGTCGAGAAAACCCGGCAACGACTCGGCATGGGCCAAAAACGCCCAAGGCAGCAACAACAGGGGCACGGCCAGAGGACGCATAGGGCGCTCCATGTTCCCTTGGGTTGCGGGGCACCAGCCGGTCACACCCGTCACTTGCAAGCGTAGGTGCTGGCCCGGCTGCCGTCGAACGCCTACTCGCTGACCTGGAACGCCACTCGCGCGGTCTCGCCGCTTTCGTCCAGCGCACTGACCTCGGCCTGCCCGGCCTGCGGTAAGCGCACCAGCAGGCTGTCCTGCCCCAGGGTTTCGCCCAACGGCTGGCCATTGAGGAACCACCAGCGCCGCCCGCCACCGCCCAGGGCCGATACATGCAGCTGCAACGGCTCGCTGCTGGTCGCCGGGCGGCGCAGGTTGTCACCCGGTCGCACGCCCACTATCGACAACGGCGGAGCGCTGGCCGGCACCTGCGGTGGGCAGGCCGGGTCGATGGCCGGCAGCCGCGCCGCGCGCCGCTCCACGCGGGGCAGCCAAGGCTCCAGCGGGGCCGGCCACAAGGCAATGTCGCGGGCCTTGGTGCTTGGGCAACTGCCATCCACTCGCAGCCCCAGGTCGTTGACCCACACGCTTTCGCGCAACCCCAGACCCAGGGGCTGATCGGCGGCTTGCAGCGTCGGCGGCGTGGTGCCGTCCAGGGTCCAGGCAAAACGCTGGCGCCGGCAGTTGGGGTCCTGTTTGCTCATCGGCTGGCCGAGCGGCCAACAGATCGCCGCCACGCCGACATTCGCCGGCACCCGCTCCACCGGCACGCTGATGCCACGCTGGCTGTCGCGGTTGCTCAGCAGGTCGTGCACCTGCAGCATCAACGGCGCCGCCGAAGCCAGGCCGAACTGGCCGGGCACCGGCGTGCCGTCGGGGCGACCGATCCACACGCCGATCAGGTAGCGCGGCCCCACGCCAATCGACCACGCATCGCGAAAGCCATAGCTGGTGCCCGTCTTCCAGGCCAGTTGCGGGCGCTGTACCAGTTCGGCATGCGGGTCGCGGTCGGGGCGCGCCTGGCCACTGAGGATGCGCCGGATGATCCACGCCGCCCCTGGTGACAGCAGCCGGCGCTCCACCAGCGGGTCCTGCGGCTGCAAGCGCACCCGCGCACTGTTGCCACCCCGCGCCAGCGCCGCGTAGCCACCCACCAGGTCTTCCAGCCGGCTGCCGGCACCGCCCAGGATCAGCGACAGGTTGGGTTCGGCCAAGGGCGGCAATGCCAGTGGCATGCCCGCCATGCGCAGTTGCGCGGCAAAGCGTTTCGGGCCGTAGGCCTCCAGCAACTGCACTGCCGGCAGGTTGAGTGACAGGGCCAGCGCCGAGCTGGCCGACACCGGCCCACTGAAGCCCATGGAGAAGTTGCCGGGGCGGTAGTCGCCATAGCGGCGCGGCACATCCTGCAACAACGATTCGGAATGGATCAGGCCATCGTCCAGCGCCATGCCGTAAAGGAACGGTTTGAGGGTGGAGCCGGGCGAACGCAGCGAGCGCACCATGTCGACATGCCCGAAGCGGCGCGCGTCGGCCAGCTCGATCGAGCCAAGGTAGGCACGCACCGCCATGCTCTGCGCCTCGACCACCAGGATGGCGGCAGAGGTGCGCTCCGGCAGCCGCGCGCGCCAGCCCAGCAGCAAGTCTTCAAGGCGCCTCTGCAACGCTGCATCCAGTGTGGTGCGGATCAGCGGCGGGCTGTCGGCGCTGTTCAGGCGCCGGGCGAGCAAAGGTGCCAAAGCTGGCTCCTGCCGTGGCGCCAGCACCAGCGGCTCTTCGGCTGCCTCGCGGATTTGTTGCGCAGGCCACACCTGGTATTCGGCCAGGCGCTGCAACACCTTGTCGCGGGCACGCTGGGCACGCTCGGGGTGGCGATCCGGGCGCAGCCGGCTGGGTGCCTGGGGCAGCACGGCCAGCAGCGCTGCTTCGGCCGGGGTCAGGTGCATCGGCGACTTGCCCAGGTACGCCCAGCTGGCGGCGGCCACGCCCTGCAAGGTGCCGCCAAAGGGTGCGCGGTCCAGGTAGATCTGCAGGATGTCGCGCTTGGACAGGTGCCACTCCAACTGCGCCGTACGCCACAGCTGGCGCAGCTTGCCGGCCAGGGTACGGTCATGCGGGTCCAGCAACCGTGCCACCTGCATCGACAGCGTGCTGCCGCCCGACACCACGCGCCCACCCCGCAGGTTCAGCCAGGCCGCACGTGCCAAGGCTAACGGGTTGACCCCGGGATGGCGGTAGAACCAGCGGTCCTCGTACGTCAGCAAGGCCTGCAGGTACAACGGCGAAACCTGGTCCGGGCTGACCGGGTAGCGCCATACCCCCTCGGCATCGGCAAAGCGCCACAAGGGTGTACCGTCTTCGGCCAGCACTACCCGCGCCAAGTCGTCGCCCGGCAGCGGCAGCGGCCACAGGCGGTCGGCCAGCCACAGCAGGCCACACAGCACCAGCAGGCCAATCAGCGTGGCGCGCAACAGCCTGGCCACACGCGCTAAGCTTGGCATCGGGAACCGACCTGGCCAGGTAATGGCCAAAGGCTTGGGAACGGCAACCTCGCCAATTCGTTCATCAGGAAGCAACTATGCATGTAGAAGGTTTTTTCGAGTGGCTGGGCCAGGCACTGGGGTCTGTGATCCGCTTCATCGTCGACGCTTTGAGCGGGCTGTTCAACCTGCTGGCCAATGCCGGTGGCAATTTTATCGACGGCCTGGCGCGCACCCTGGGCACGGACACCTCGCTGATCAGCATCCTGGCCGTGATCATCGGCCTGATGCTGCTTTACTCGGCAATCCGCGCGTTCATGCGCGCCTCGATCATCCTCGGGATCATCTGGCTGGTGCTGGGGTTGTGGGTGATGAGCTGGGTGATTCACTGAAGACCAAGCTGATCTGCGCGGTTTTTGTGGGAGCGGCCTTGCGTCGCGAAAGGGCTGCACAGCAGCCCCAGGATTTCAGCTTCGCCGCTTGAATTGCCGGGGCCGCTTTGCGGCCCTTTCGCGACGCAAGGCCGCTCGCACATGGTCGTGTAGATCAGGTCTCTAGCGGGCTTTTACGGTCATTTCACCTTGCCCATCCCCCACAGCCTGCAGGTTCGGCCGGTACATCGACTCGACCTGCGGCGGCGGTACGCGGTAGGTGCCCGGGGTTACTGCCCGCGCCAGGTACAGCAGGTGGGTGGTGCCATAGCTGTCGAGCTTGAGCGCGGCAACATAACGGTCATCACGGTACTCCTGGTGCACCACGCTGGCGTTCTGCATCGACTCGCGCCATTCCTTCACGGCGCTGCTGGCGTTGTCCAGGCTGGCGGCACTTTGCGCCAGGTTCTGGTTTTCCAGCTCCAGGCCTGCCGGTAGCAGGTCTACCACCAGCGCATCCGGCACACGGTCTTCGGCCTTGAGCGCCAGGTGCACCAACACCAGGTCGCCACTGCGCAGGTTGTGCAGGTCCAGCGGCTGGCCGTTCATGCCCAGGTACTCACGACGAATCTGCATACCGTTGCCGCCGGCCGCAGGTGCCTGGCGTGGGTAACCGGACAAGGTCAGTTGCTGGTACAGCGTCTCGCTGCCTTCGTTCTGTACGCTCAGTGGCGAGGCCAGCAGCGGGCCTTCCAGCTTCATGCCGGCCTCTGCATTGTTGAACTCGCGGACCTCGCCCGCACTGTCCAGACGTGCCTGCCACTTGCCTTCCGGCTTGCCCAGCAGGCCACGGCCGGCCAGGAACAGGGCATTGCGCTCCTGGGTCGACAGCCAGCGGTTGGCCGCCAATTCATCCGACAAGGCGAACAGGCGCTGGTCGACCTGGCTGCTGGCCAGGTTGCTCTCCTGCAGCAATGCCAATATCAGCGCCTGGTCACGCAGGGCGCTGCCGTAATCGGCCATCCAGCCTTTGCCACGGCTGATGCCCAGGCCCGCCTGCAAGGCTTGCTCGGCACGCGGTTTGTCGCCCATCTTGTCCAGCGCCACCGCCAGTTGTACCAACGGCAGGCCGGAACGGGCATCGGCGCGGCGCTCGAACAGGCCACGCAGCGCGCCCAACGGCGCCTGCTGGCTGCGCGACAACACCAGCGCCGCGTAGGCCTGCACGGCAAAACGGGTGTGGTCAGCGTTTTCGCTGTAGTCGACTTCGATCAGGTTGCGCTCCTGCAGGTAGCGCAACAGGCGCTCGCTGGCCTTCTTCAGCGCTTCGGCCGGCACGCCATAACCCTGGTCACGGGCACGCAAGAGGAAGTCGGTAACGTAGGCGGTCAGCCAGTACTCCTCTTCGCTGTCCGAACTCCACAGGCCAAAGCTGCCGTTGTAGCGCTGCATGCCCAGCAGGTGCTCGATACCCATTTCAATCTTGCGCTTGCGCACATCCGCCGGCTCGCCCTTGATGCCCAGGCGCTTGAGGCTGTCAGCATCGGCGTACAGCGACGGATACAAGCCGCTGGTGGTTTGCTCCAGGCAACCGTAAGGGTAAGCCTCCAGCGCACGGATCTGCTCGGCCAGGTTCAACGGCGGCCGGCTCGACAAGGCCAGGCTGGCCTCCAGGCCTGCGGGTTCGAACGCGGCCAGGTCTGCTTCGGGCAGGGTCCATGGCTGGTCCTTCAAGGCCACACGGTAGTGCTTGAGCATTGCCGGGTAGGCCGGGCGCACGCCCAACGTCCACTCACGTTCGAACGCGGTGGTCGGCTCGTTCGGCAGTTGCAGGCCTGTGACACGCACATGCACCTTGCCCTGCCCCAGACCACCCTGGGCCTGCACAGGAATCATCAGGGTCGAACGCTGCCCCTCGGCCAGGGCGACGGTCTGCACGGCATTGGTGGCAAGGCTCAGTTGCCCTTCGGTGGTGATTTCAACGTTTAGTTGCTGGGCGCGGCCCGACAGGTTGGCCAGGTCCAATGCCAGGCTGGTGCGGTCGCCGCCGGCCAGGAAGCGCGGGGCCGAAAGCTCGGCAATCAGCGGTGCGGCGACCACCGTCTTGCCTTCGGCCATGCCGAAGTGCTCTTCGGTCCATGCCTGGGCCATCAAGCGCAGCTCGCCGTTGAAGTCGGGGATATCTACCGTGGCCTGGCCCTCACCCTTGTCGTCCAGCGTCACCGGCAGGCTCTGCTGGGCAACGATGGTGACCGTGGTGTTAGGGCGCTTGCCGCCTTTGGCCATCGCCGCATCGCCACCAAACGCCAGGCTGGCAAGGCGGCCCTGCCCGGCTTCGATCAACTGGCCGTAGATGTCCAGTTGGTCGGCGCCATAGGCCTTGCGCCCGAACAGGCTGGCAAACGGGTCGGGGGTTTTGAAATCGGTAATGTTGAGGATGCCCACATCCACCGCCGACAACAGCACATGCACCTGCTTGGGCACGCTGCCATCAGCATTGGCGGCCTTCACCTTCACGGTCAGCGGCTGTTTCGGGCGCATTTTTTCCGGCGCCTGCAGGCTCACCGCCAACTTGCGCTCGGCGCGGTCCAGCGGCAGGTGCAGCACGCCTACCGAACGCTTGGGCGTGGCGTTGGCCTTGCGCTCACCCGGGCGGATTACCAGCGCGCTAATGTACAGGTCGTGGCGTGCCCAGGCTTTGTCCAGTTGCACATCGAAGGTCTTGCCCTCGGCGGGCACTTCGATTTCCTGCCACCACAGCGGGCCATCGCTGGACTCGATCATCAGGTAGCCGCTGCCGGCGGCAGGCGGGGTGACGGTAACCTTGGCCGTGGCGCCGTCGGCGTAGGACGGTTTGTCCAGCGCCAGCTTGACCTGGTCGGGGCGCACGGCACCGCCTTCGGCGTTGTCCTGGGCGCGGTAACCGGCCCAGAAGCGCTCGCTGGACACCAGGCCGGTCTGCGGGTCTTCCACCTCGACGCGGTACGGGCCCCATTCAACCTGGAAGCTCAGCTTGGCAGTGGAGCCCGCCTTGACGCTGACTGTCTCTTCGTTCTGGGTCAGGAATTTCTCGTTGTAGGCGTAGCTCCAGCCGTCGCTCTGCGAGTAGTTCCAATAGTAGTCACGGCGCTCGCGGATCAACCGCACCTTGAGGTCGTTGGCCGCCAGTTTGTTACCATCGCGGTCGGCTACCAAGAACTCGAATTCCACCGGCCCGTCGCTATCGGTTTCCTCGCCATCGAACAGGCCACGCAGGCCCGGCAGGCGCTCGGCTGGCCAGATCGGTTGCTCCAGGCGCCGGGTAATCGGCCGGCCACCGGACTCCTGCAGGCTGGCCTGCACGGTCAGTTGCAGCGGCGAGCGCGCTTCGGCCCAGCGGCTTTCGATATCGACCACCGCCTTGCCAGCCTGGTCGAGGGTAACTTCGTCCAGCTCCAGGTCCTGGTTCAGCTCGGTTTCGGTGACCGAGCCAAACTGGTAGCCCGGCAGCGCAGGCACCGCCTCGCGAAGGGGACGCACATAGGCTTGGCCACTCAGGCGATTACCGGCAGCCGGGGCGCCATAGAGATAACGGCCATTGACCTGGATGCGCGCATCCTCCTCAGGCGACAGCGGCGTGCTGCTGCCCTTCAGCTCCAGCGCCAAGCGCTCGGGCAGGAAGTCTTCGACCAAGAATTCATACACCTGCTTGCGCCCGCCGCCCAGGTCGAGCAGCAGTTGCCAGCGGCCAGTCGGGGCCTCGTTAGCCAGTTGCAACTGGTATTGGTACAAGCCATTGCTGTCGGCTTCCCAGACGAACTTGCGGCTCACCTGTTCATCCGGGCGACGCACTTCCACGCTCACCGGCTGGGCTTTGACGGGCTTGCCGTCCTGGTCGCGCAGCAGGCCGTTGAGCAGCACGGTTTCACCTGGGCGATACAAGTCACGAGGGCCGAAGATGAAAAACTGCAACGGGTTGGCCTGGGGCCCGGTGATGTCGAATTCGGCCAGGTCCAGGGCGGCGGTGTTCAGGCGCAGCAGGGTGGTGTGCACACCTTGGGTAGCGATCAGGGTATCGGCTTTGGGCGTGATCGGCAGCTGGGCGTGGCCATTGCCATCGGTGCTGGCCTGGGCGAGCAGCTTGCCCTTCTCGTCATGGATTTCGAGGTTGACGCCGTCCAGCGCCTTGCCGCCTTCCAGCGCCTGGGCGAAAACGTCAATGCGGTCGCGGTAACGGTGCGCCGATACGCCGATGTCGCTGAGGGTGAACAGGGTCGCTGGCTGCGAGTAGTCATAGGTGCCCGAAGCACGCATCACCGCCAGGTACACGCCCGGGTCCTGCAGCGGCTTGATGCCGGCGATGGGCAGCAGCACGGTTTCGCGGGTGTTGCGGGCGGGGTTGAGGTCGAAGCGGCCGCTGTAGACCAGCTCGGCCATGTCCAGGGTTTCCTTGGACTGGTAGTAGTACAGGCTGCTGTTGCGCCCCCAGCTGGCCAGGAAGGTCGAGAGCATTTCCGGCTTCACCCGGAAGAACTCGACATCGACCTTGTCGACGTTCAGGGCAATCACCGGCAGGCCTTCGGCCAGGCGCGTGGGCAAAAGCGAACCGCGGCTGGCAAAGCCGATGGTCGGTTGCATGTCGCGCGTTTCCAGCTGGGTGACCGACTCACTGTCCAGTTGATTGCCGTTGACCGCGAGCACGCCCTTGTCGACGGTCAGCACCAGCTTGCGCTGCGGCTCCAGATGGCGCAGGCGCAGCTCCATCTGGTTGTCGGAGAGTTCCCAGGCGCCATCGAGCTTACCCTTGACGGTGTCTACCAGGTGCACCTTGGTGGCGAAGTCCTGCTTGGCATCCAGCGGTGCTGAGAAGCTGATCGACAGCGTTGCTGCGCCATCGAGCTGCACTTCCGAAACATCCAGCACCGAAAGCTCGCGGCCTTCGTAGCGCTTGGCGAGCACAGCCGGGTCTTCGCGCTTGGGCGCCTGGGTTTCGACGGGTGCTGTAGCTACGGGTTTCTCGACCGGCGCCGGTTTGTCCGGCGTCGAAGAGTCACAGGCACTGAGCAAAGCCAGCGCGCAGGCCAGCAACAATCCTTTGTTGAACATGGAGTAGGAACTCTTAGGCAGCGTGTACGTGAGGGCAGCAACTATAGCTCAACGTCAGGTGCAGCACCCGGGCGTTGCGCGGCAAGTGAGACCATGGTCGCGCTAAATGGTTGCCTGGCCGTTACACTGTGGCATTTGTCAAAGGGGGCCGCTGTGCGCCCCTTCGCGGGCTTGCCCGCTCCCACAGGTTTGGCGCCGTCCGCAAGAGCAACACTTTCCTGTGGGAGCGGGCAAGCCCGCGAGGGGGCGCATAGCGGCCCCAAGTCTCATGGAATGCAAATGTCCCAACTCTCTGCCGATTGGCGCCACCGCCCTACCCACCACAAGGTCTGGGCGCTGGCCGCGCCGATGATCCTGTCCAACATCTCCGTGCCGCTGGTGGCGCTGGTCGACAGCACGGTCATCGGCCACCTCCCCCACGCCCATCAATTGGGTGCCGTGGCCGTGGGCGCCACGTTGTTCACCTTCATGGTCGGCCTGATGGGCTTCCTGCGCATGGGCTCCACCGGTTTCGCCGCCCAGGCCGCCGGCCGTGGCGATGGCGCGGCGTTGCGCCAGGTGCTGGTGCAAGGGCTGCTGCTGGCGGTTGGTTTCGCGGTGTTGATCGGCCTGCTGGCCATACCGTTCAGCCAGCTTGCACTTCATGCGATGCAACCCAGCGCAGCCTTGCAGCAATCCACCGAAGACTTCTTCCACACCCGCCTGCTGGGCCTGCCTGCAGCGCTGGCCAGTTACGCGCTGGTGGGCTGGTTTCTGGGCACCCAGAACGCGCGGGCCCCGTTGGCCATCCTGCTGACGACCAACCTGCTGAACATTGTCTTGAACCTGTGGTTCGTTCTGGGGCTGGATTGGGGTGTACTGGGTTCGGCGCGGGCATCGGTGATCGCCGAGTGGAGTGCAGCCCTGCTGGGCCTGGCCCTGACCCGCCCGGCCCTGCGGGCCTACCCGGGGCAAGTGGCGTGGGCGGCGCTCAAACGCTGGCAGGCCTGGCGCCCGCTGCTGGCGGTGAACCGCGATATTTTCCTGCGTAGCCTGGCGCTACAACTGGTGTTTCTGCTGATTACCGTACAAGGCGCACGCCTGGGCGAGTCCACGGTAGCGGCCAACGCCCTGCTGCTCAACGGCCTGCTGTTGACCGCCTATGCCCTCGACGGGCTGGCGCACGCGGTGGAAGCACTGTGCGGCCATGCCATTGGCGCCCGTGATCGCGACACCCTGCGCCGCTCGCTGGTGGTGGCCTGTGGCTGGTCGCTGATCACCAGCCTGGGGTTTGCCGGGTTGTTCCTGCTGGGTGGGCACTTGTTCATCGACTTGCAGACCGACATCGACAGTGTGCGGACGGCGGCCTACCCATATTTGCCCTACCTGGCGCTGCTGCCGTTGATTGCAGTGTGGAGTTATCTGCTGGACGGCCTGTTCATTGGCGCGACCCGGGCGCGGGAGATGCGCAATGCGATGTTGGTGTCGGTGCTGATTGCACTGCCGGTGGCGGTGGGCATGAGCGGGTTCGGCAACCATGGGTTGTGGTTGGCGTTTCTCGGGTTCATGGGGTTGCGGGCGGTGACGCTGGGGTGGGTGGGGTGGCGGTTGCAGCAGAAGGGTGAGTGGATTCACTAATGTCAGGGCCGCTTTGCGGCCCATCGCGTCACAAGGCCGCTCCCACAAAAGGCAGCACAGGCTTTTGCAGGAGCGGCCCCGGCAATTACGACGACAGGTACGAAGACCGGGTCAGCCCAAGGCGCAAGGCATCCAGGTACTGCGTGCGCTCGCGCGCAGTGATCTTGGCGCTGGCGACCTTGTCGCGGTAGTGGGTCATCAACTCCTCCGGCGACAGGTGCACGTAGCGCAGCATGTCTTCGATGGTGTCGTGGGTCTCGATGCCGGCGTGGTACACGCTGCCGTCGGCGTTCTGGTAGATGTTCACCGAGTCGGTGTCACCGAACAGGTTGTGCATGTCACCCAGGATTTCCTGGTAGGCACCGACCAGGAACACGCCCAGCAGATAGTCCTCGCCGTCCTTCAGCGCATGCACCGGCATGCTGGTTTCGATGCTCTGCTCGTCGACGTACTGGTTGATCTTGCCGTCCGAGTCGCAGGTCAGGTCCTGCAGTACGGCGCGGCGCAGCGGCTCTTCGTCCAGGCGGTGCAACGGGATGATCGGCAGCACCTGGCCAATGGCCCAGGTGTCCGGCAGGCTCTGGAACACCGAGAAGTTACAGATGTACTTGTCGGCCAGCTTGTCGTTCAGCTCGTCCAGCACCTGGCGGTGCGAGCGCTGGCGGGCTTTCAGCGAGTTATGCAGGCGGCGGCACACGGCAAAGTAGCACTGCTCGGCCAAGGCCTTCTCGCTCAGGCTGATCTTGCCATCGGCGTACTGCGCGGCCACGTCACCCATGTAGTGGGTGGCGCGCCAGTAAGTCTCGGTCACCATCTCGATGTCGGTCGGGCCAAGCAGGTCGGCCAGCCACTGCACGGTCTCGGGCAGGGCTTCCTTGTTCTCGATGGTCGGCACGTCGTCGTTGTGCTTCTCGACGTCGGTGACCTGGATCACCAGCATGGCGTGGTGCGCGGTCAGCGAGCGGCCACTCTCGGAGAAGATGTGCGGGTGCGGCAGGCCCTGCGCGTCGCAGAACTCCTTGAGCATGCCAACCACCACGCCGGCGTAGTCATCCATGTCGTAGTTGATCGAGCTGGCATTGCGCGAGTGGGTGCCGTCGTAGTCCACGCCCAGGCCACCGCCAACGTCGATGTGGTCGACCGGCAGGCCCAGCGCACGCAGTTCGCCGTAGTAACGGATGGCTTCCTTGAAACCGTGCTGGTAGTCGGCCAGGTTGGCGATCTGCGAGCCCATGTGGAAGTGCAGCAGGCGGATGCCCTGGTCCAGGCCGGCATCGCGGAAGCGCTGCACCACCGAGATCAGCTGGGCAGCAGACAACCCGAACTTGGACTTCTCACCACCGGTGTCGGCCCATTTGCTGGAGGCCAGCGACGACAGGCGCACGCGCAGGCCGACCTGGGGTTTTACCTTGAGCTCGGCGGCCTCGTCGATCACCAGAGCCACTTCCGACTCTTTCTCGATGACGATGAACACGTTGTGGCCAAGCTTCTGGCCCATCAGCGCCAGGCGAATGAACTCACGGTCCTTGTAGCCGTTGCAGACGATGGTACCGCCCTTCGGCGCCAGCGCCAGCACAGCCAGCAGCTCGGGCTTGGAGCCGGCTTCAAGGCCGATGGAAACGTTTTGCGTGGCGATGATGTTTTCCACCACCGCTTCTTGCTGGTTGACCTTGATCGGGTACAGCGCGGTGTACTGGCTCTGGTACTCCAGGCGCGCGATATTGGCATCGAACGCACCGGTCAGCTGGCGTACGCGGTCCTGCAGAATGTCGGGGAAGCGCACCAGCAAGGGCAGCGACAGGCCGCTCTGGCGCAATTCGTCAACCTGCTCGTACAGGTCGATCGGCGCGCTGTCGGGCCCGTTGGGGCGCACTTCGACGCGCCCGGCTTCATTGATGGCGAAATAACCAGCGCCCCAATGGCGGATGCCATAAACACTGCGGCTGTCGGCCACGGTCCACTGGCTACCATCGTCTTTGCGTGTGCGTCGTACGGACATTCAAGTCCCCTATAGATAAGTCGAAGACACTGCCCCGCAGGCAGCGGAGCGAGTGTAAAAGCTGTAAATGACGATTCATCCGTGCTCAGGCATAGACCCTGACCACAGGAACGAGTTTAGAAAGCGCTGGGCAAAAAATTGTGCGATGGCCTCAGCCGCCGGACTTTTTCGCCTTGAAACCCTGTTTGGTCAGCTCGCCGATCAACAGCTCGACATGGTCGCCCTGGATCTCGATAACCCCGTCCTTCAGGGCGCCGCCAGTACCGCAGCGGCGCTTGAGCGTGGTCGCCAGGTCTTTGAGCTGGTCGGGCGGCAGGGGCACCCCGGTGACGGTAGTCACGGTCTTGCCACCACGGCCTTTGCTCTCACGGCGCACACGGGCAATGCCGTCGCCCTCGGGGATGATTTGCTGCTTGCAGCTGCAGGCATCCACCGGCTGGCCACAGTCGGGGCAGTGCCGACCAGCGTCGGTGGAGTAAACGAGACCGCCAAGGGCGGAAAAGGAAGAAGCTTTCTTGGCCACTTTTGTTCCTCTGTGCTGAGGACAAAAACTGGTCGTGCCTTGGGGTTGAGGCCGACCGCGAAGCCCCACTCTGGCAGGGGCGGCGCTACTGCCGCAAGATCCTGCGACAGCCCGAAAAGGGCGCGCAGTGTAACGATAAATCCGGCTGTTGCTAAGTACAGGATTGCGGCATTTTACGAATGTTTTGCGACTATTCGCGGGCACGCCCGCTCCCACAGGTACAGCGCAGCTCTCGAACACTGCACAATCCATGTGGGAGCGGGCGTGCCCGCGAAAGGGCCAGCATTGAAAACAACTATCCCTGGCTGACTTTATAGCGCTGCAACGCCGCCAATGAGTCCGGGCAATACGGTTTGCTCAGGCTCTCTTGCTCAGCCTGCTCCAAGCCAATGAACCGCGCCTCGATCACCTCTTCCGGCTGCAAGCGCAACGGCGCATCGGACACCGCTGAATACACCGCACACCACAGCCGGTTGTCGGGCTGGTCGAAATAGAACCGTTCGTGAAAGCGTAACTCAACCCCTTCAATTCCCAGTTCCTCGGCCAGCTCACGCGCCGCCGAGTCAGCGTAACCCTCCCCGGCCGTCACCATGCCACCCGCCGCCACATCCCAGTAACCCGGGTACAGCGCCTTGCTCAGGGTACGCCGGTGCACACACAACTCACCGGCACTGTTGAACAGCAGAATGAAGGTGCAACGGCCGATCAGGCCACGCTCGCGCAACTCTGCGCGGGGCAATGCCCCCAGTACCTGATCGGCCTCGTCCACCCAGCTGACCAGTTCGCGGTCGGAGGCCGCCCGGTGGGCGGCCTCGTTCGGGCTGATGGCCATTCTCAACCCTGCGACAGCAACTGACGCAGGTCGATCACGGCAGCGTTGGCCCGCGAAATGTAGTTGGCCATGACCAGCGAATGGTTGGCCCACATGCCGAAGCCACTGCCGTTGAGCACCATCGGGCTCCACAGCGGCTCTTGCGAGGCCTCCAGTTCACGGATGATCTGGCGCACGCTGACCGTGGCATTCTTCTTCGCCAGCACGTCGGCGAAATCCACCTCGATGGCGCGCAGCAGGTGCGACAACGCCCAGGCCTGGCCGCGGGCTTCGTAGAACACGTTGTCGATCTGCAGCCATGGGGTTTCCACCAGCTCCTCGTCCACCTGCGGCGCCTGCCCGGCAACGACCGACTCGGTTTTCAGGGTAGTGTTGAGCTTGACCCGGCCAACGCTGGCCGACAGGCGCTGCGACAGCGAGCCCAGGCGAGTGGCCACGTCACCCAGCCAGTTGTTCAGGTTGTCGGCACGGGTGTAGAAAATCGCGCCCTTGTCGCCGGCAGCCAGACGGGTCTGGTAACGGCTCAGCGACTTGATGCCCTCTTCGAACTCCGACTCGCTCGATGGCAGGATCCAGCTCTTGTTGTCGAAGTTGAAGCGCGGCTCGGCCTTGGCCAGGTCGGCGTCTTCGGTGGACTGCGACTGCGAGCGGGCGAAATCCTTGCGCAAGGCGCGGGACAGGTCGCGTACCTGGACCAGCACGCCGTATTCCCAGCTCGGCATGTTGTCCATCCACAGCCCTGGCGGGAAGCGGTCGTTGGAAATGTAGCCACCCGGCTTGTTCAGCAAGGTGCCGGCCACAGTCTTGAGGGTCTCGATGGTGGTGTAGCCCACCACCATCTGCTGGCCGCCGCGCTCAGCGGCAGACTGGGCATTCTGCTGTACCGGGAACAGCTCCGGCTCCTGGCTCCAGTACCAGCCCAGGCCGATGCACACCAGCAGGTATAACCCGATCAGGGTCCCCAGGGCACGGCTCCACAGGCCGCCAAGGTAGCTACGGGCGGCAGCGCCGCGGCCGTCGACACGCTCACGGGGCTCGGCTTTGGCCTCGCGGTTTTTCCAGTCCAGCATGGCTTTGTCCTTAATCAGTCACGACGGTTCTAGGGCTTTGACCACAGGCCTGCGCCAGGGTGCCACGGCAAGCCCGCATGGCAGCACTATAAAGCAGACACCACCGTACGCATAAGCGACCAATCAGTCAGCAACTGAATATTCGTTCTGGCCGCTTTGTTGATACAGGGCAGTCACGTATTTGCAAAGAGCTGCTAGCATAGAGCCATCATTGCCCCTGCACATCCCAACCTATAAGTAGCCAGGACATGAGCCAAGCAGTTGAGCCGAGCCCGCAGTGCCCCACCCAACAGGTGACGCGTAGCGGCCTGCGCAAGGACGACCCGCTCGACCCGCTGCTGCTGCCCCTGCGCAAGCCGGTGTACATCCTGCTGCAGGACCATGAGCGTGCCCAGCGCCTGGCCCAGCAACTGGAGTTCTTTGGCCTGGTGGTGCAAGCGCTGCCCAGCGCTGCGGCGTTTCTCGCCTCGATCAACGAATACCCGCCTTCGGCCATCATCATGGATGTCGACTTCACCGGTGCCGGCCAAGGCTTGCTGCTGGCCGCCCAGGTGCAGCAGGGGTTGGTGCTACCTGTTCCGCTGCTGTTCTTCAGCCACCACGAAGCCGACACCCCGACCCGCCTTGCCGCCGTACGCGCGGGTGGCCAGGACTTTCTCACCGGCAGCCTTGAAGCTTCCAGCCTGCTGGAAAAGGTCGAACTGCTGACCAACGCCACCCCGCACGACCCGCTGCGCGTGCTGATCATCGATGACTCGCGCACCCAGGCGCTGCACACCGAGCGCGTGCTGGCCAGCGCCGGCATGGTCACCCGCAGCCTGACCGACCCCATCCGCACCATGGCCGAGCTTGCCGACTTCCAGCCCGACCTGATCATCCTCGACCTGTACATGCCTGCCTGCACCGGCCCGGAACTGGCCAAGGTGATCCGCCACAGCGACCGCTATGTGAGCGTGCCGATCATCTACCTGTCTGCCGAAGACGACCTGGACAAGCAGCTGGATGCGATGAGCGAAGGCGGTGATGATTTTTTGACCAAGCCGTTTCGCTCACGCCACCTGATCACCACCGTGCGCAACCGCGCCGCCCGCGCCCGGCACCTGAAGGCGCGCATGGTGCGCGACAGCCTGACCGGGCTGTACAACCACACCCACATCCTGCAACTGCTGGAAGACTGCAGCTTCCGCGCCCGCCGCGAACAGCAGCCGTTGAGCTTTGCCATGCTCGACATCGACCATTTCAAGAAGATCAACGACCGCCACGGCCACCCCATGGGCGACCGGGTGATCAAGAGCCTTGCGCTGTTCCTCAAGCAACGCTTGCGCAAGACTGATTTCATTGGCCGTTATGGGGGTGAAGAGTTCGCCATCGTCATGCCCAATACTGCGCTGGACGCAGCGCACAAGGTGCTGGACGAAATTCGCCGGCGCTTTGCAGAAATTCTCTACCCGGCGCAACCGCGGGATTTGCAGTGCACTTTCAGTGCCGGGGTGGTGCAGCTGGATGAGGTGCTGGATGCATTGACTATGGCCAGTGCGGCGGACGAGGCGCTGTACCGTGCCAAGCATGCCGGGCGTAATTGCGTAGTGCGTGTAGAGCCCTGAGATTCGCACTCACCGTGCCGGCCTCTTCGCGGGCTTGCCCGCTCCCACCGGAATTTCATTCTTCTCAAGTCTGGAGGTAAACCCGTGGGAGCGGGCGAGCCCGCGAAGAGGCCAGTGCAGATCAAACCGATAGAGGCACTGTGCCACTTTTTTCTGGCACCAAGCCCCTGTCGTCATCACCCGGTCACAAAATCGCAATAACTTCAGGCGCCTACCTCTCCCCTGCGCAGGAAGTTCGCGGCTATGCGCCTGAAGTGGCTGACCAATTTCAACACCCTGTTGCTGGTAACGGTGTGTCTCGCCCTGGGCGTCACCCTGTGGTGGTCGCAGCGTGCCCTGGAGCGCCCCTACCAGATGATGGAGCGCTACCTGGGCCTGTCCCAGCAGTTCCAGAACCAGGCAGCACGCAACATCCAGGCTTACCTGGGCAGCGGCGATGCCCTGCGCCATGCCGCCGCCATGGAGGCCAACCAGCAATTGCAGGCCAGCCTGAGCGAGTGGCCCGCAGAACTGGCCGGCAAGCTGCGCCCCAGCCTCGACAACCTGCAGGCCTTCACTGCCAACGAACTGCTGGCCGCCGGTAAACTGGCTGGCGATCCGCAAGCCCTGCTGCTGCAGGCCGAGCGGGAAATGGGGGCCAACTTTGAACAGCTGGCTGACTATGCCCGCGACAGCGGCAGCGCCGATGCCAACCGCTACCTGCTGCCGTTACTCGATGCCAGCGTGCACCTCGGTCGCCTGTCGCTGGCAAGGGACAAACTGATCAGCAGCGGCCGCCCGGAGCTGGCCGACGAAGTGGAGCGTGAACTGCAACTGATCCGCACCCAGGCGCAGGCCATCGACAGTTTGCCGTTGCTGGGCGTGACCCGCGCAGCCGAATCCGGTGCCGACGACTTCGCCGCCATGATGGGCCTGGAAACCCAGGCCAGCGCCCAGCAGGAAGACATTGCGGTGGGCCTGAAGCGTGAACTGCAAAGCCTGCTGAGCCGCTACCCGGCCGAACTGCAACGCACCCGCGAACAGATCGAACGCCGCGTCGCCCTTGCCGCCAGCACCCATCAGCGCCTGGAGGCGGTGCAGCAGGCCATCGCCGCGCTGGAACCCGAAGTACGCGGCGAGCATGCCAGGATCGCCGCCGAGGTGCGCCTCATCCAGGGCCTGATGATCGGCCTGATACTGCTCATCGCCCTGCTGATCGACACCTTGCAGCGGCGCCTGACCCGCACCCTCACCAGCCTTGCCCCAGCCTTGTCACGTTGGGCCGAGGGCGACTTTGCCCAGGCCATCTCCCTGGGCAAGACCAACCGCGAACTGCACGACATCCAGGAGTCGCTCAACCGCCTGCGTCAGTACCTGGTGGAGCTGGTAGGCACCATCCGCCACAACGCCGAGCAGGTGGCTGGCAGCAGCCACGCCCTGGCAGGCATGAGCGCCGCCCTGCACGACGGCGCCGAGCGCCAGGCCGGCGATACTGGCCAGATCCGCGATGCCTTGGGCGAGCTGGAAGCGACCATTCAGCAAGTGGCGGGCGATGCCAGCGCCGCTGCCGATGCCAGCCGCGATGCCGGGCGCGCAGTGGAACAGGGCCAGGCGGTCATTGGCCAGAGCTTGTCGGGCTTGCGCGAGCTGGTCGATGAAGTGCAAGGCAACGCCCGTATGATCGAGCAACTGGCCGACGAGTCGGCGACCATCGGCGGGGTGTTGACGGTGATCCGCTCGATTGCCGAGCAGACCAACCTGCTGGCGCTGAACGCCGCGATCGAAGCCGCCCGCGCGGGTGAAATGGGCCGCGGCTTTGCCGTGGTGGCCGATGAAGTGCGCTCGTTGGCGCAACGCACCACGGGGGCTACCGGCGAAATTCAGGCACTGATCGACCGCTTGCAGCAAGCCGCGAAAAGTTCGGTGGCGGGAATGCGTGCGCAGCTTGAGCACGCCGAGGCCACGGCCAACCAGGCCCAGGCGGCGGATGGCGCGCTGGACGAGATTGTCTGTGCCATCCGCACCATTTCCGACACAGCGGTGCGCATTGCCGATGTCACGGCCCAGCAGAGTGGCGCGGTGAGTGAAATTCGTGACCACAGCGAGCGGATTCACGCGCTGGGCGAAGATAACCTGCAGCGCATAGGTGAAGGGCGCGAGCAAGGCGAGCAGTTGCTGAGCCTGGGCGGTGAGCTGAACCGGGCGGTGCGAGCATTCAGGGTTTAAGGAAGCATGCGTGATAACTGTGGGAGCGGGCATGCCCGCGAACACCGGCGCAGCCGGTGCCATCCATCGCGCCGCCTGCTTCGCGGGCTTGCCCGCTCCCACAGAGATCGCTAAAGGCCGGCACAGGCGACACATGATCCAGCGGCCATGTGTCGCCCCCACCGCCTGCATGGCCCCAACCTGCACCAACTCCGCTATCATGCCCGGCACGTTCCACCTCGCGAGTTCGCCATGCGCCGCCTGTTATTCCTGCTGTTCCTGCTGCTGGCCAGCCCTGCGTTCGCCACGGGCCTGCTCGACAACCGTCCCAGCGCCACCCTAGGCGCCGCTTCGCTGGCCAACAACGCCGACTTCCTGCCGGTACACGAAGCCTTCAAGCTCAGCCTGGTCCAGGCCGATGCGCAAACCGTCAAGCTGCGCTTCGTCGCCACCGAGGGCTACTACCTCTACCGCCACCGCTTCCAGTTCCGCACCGAGCCCGCCGACATCGCCCTGGGCACGCCAAACATCCCCAAGGGCGAGGCCAAGCACGATGAATTCTTCGGCGATGTCGAGGTGTACCACGGCGTGCTCGACATCGAGCTGCCGCGCACCGACCCGCGAGCCTTCACCCTGCTGGTGGGCTACCAGGGCTGTGCCGACAAAGGCCTGTGCTACCCACCGGAAACCGCACGCCTGAGCATCGATGGCGAAGGCGGCGCCAACGCCCCCGCAACCGCCGAACACGGCTGGAACTGGAAATCGCTGCTGTTGTTCTTCCTCGCTGGGGTCGGCCTGACCTTTACCCCGTGCGTACTGCCGATGCTGCCGATCCTGTCTGGCGTGGTGCTGCGCGGCCAGGTCGGTGGCCTGCGCGGGCTGTCGCTGTCGCTGGCCTACGTGCTGCCGATGGCGGCCAGTTTCGCGGCGCTCGGCGCGCTGATGGGCCTGTTCGGCGCCGGCCTGAACCTGCAGGCGCGCCTGCAGTCGGCCTGGGTGCTGGTGCCCTTCGCGCTGTTTTTCGTGCTGTTCGCCCTGGCCATGTTCGGCCTGTTCGAGCTGAAGCTGCCCCAGGCACTGAGCAACCGCCTGAACAACGTCGCCAACCATACCCGGGGTGGCTCGCTGCTGGGCGCGGCAGTGCTGGGCGTGCTCTCCAGCCTGCTGGTTTCGCCTTGTGTGTCAGCCCCCCTGGCTGGCGCCTTGCTGTATATCAGTGCCAGTGGCGATGCCCTGGGCGGCGCACTCAAGCTGTTCGCCCTGGGCCTGGGCATGGGTGCACCCTTGTTGCTGGTGGCCACCGGTGGCGCAGCATGGCTGCCGAAAAGCGGCCCGTGGATGAACACGGTGAAAAACGCCATCGGCGTACTGCTGCTGGGCCTGGCCATCGGCTTGCTCAGCCGCGTGCTGCCGGGGCCGGTGACATTGCTGCTGGTCGGTTTCCTCGCCGCTGGCGTGGCCCTGTTCCTCGGCGCCTTGGAGTTCGTGGTCAAGACCGCTCGCCAACGCCTGGCCCAACTGCTTGGCCTGGCCTTGCTGGTATACGCCCTGGCCTGCTGGTACGGCGCCCTCAGCGGCCAGGGCGACCCGCTTCGCCCGCTGCCCGTTGCAACACTGGCGGCCACCGGCAGCAGCCAGGCGGCACAGGCAGATGCCTGGCAGACCATCACCACCCCCAGCGCACTGGACGCCGCACTGGCCCAGGCCAAAGCGGCCGGCCAGCCAGTGCTGCTGGACTGGTACGCCGACTGGTGCATCAGTTGCAAAGTGATCGAGCATGAAGTGCTCAATGCGTCGCAGGTGCAAACGCAGCTGACCGGCTTCAAGCTGCTGCGTTTCGACATCACCGAGAGCAGTGCCGAACAACGTAAGCTGCTCGACCGCTACCAGCTGTTCGGCCCACCCGCCCTGCTGTTCTTTGCCGCGAACGGCAGCGAAATTACCGCTGATCGGGTGATTGGCGAGATAAACGCCGGTGATTTTGCGCAAATTCTGACACGCGTGCGCGGCAAAGTCGGTCTATAACTTCCCGCGTGCCGGGAAAAATCCTGTAATAGATGACCAGATTTAATTATTTGGTCACATACTTCGCGCGAATCTCGGACATCGTGCTGGCTATTGCCGGGAACTGGACACTTGCCGTTGCTTTACGGCACACTCGCCGCGCTGTGTCGAATTGCCCTACAAATCCAAGGAATCCGCAGATGGCAACGCTACTGGTGCTCCACGGCCCAAACCTCAACCTGCTCGGTACTCGCGAGCCTGGCCATTACGGCGCCGTAACCCTGGCCCAGATCAACCAGGACCTGGAGCAACGTGCCCGCGCCGCGGGCCACCATCTGCAGTACCTGCAGAGCAATGCCGAATACGAACTGATCGACCGCATTCACGCCGCACGCAACGAGGGTGTGGACTTCATCCTGATCAATCCGGCTGCTTTCACCCACACAAGCGTCGCATTACGTGACGCATTGCTTGCGGTGAGCATCCCATTCATCGAAGTGCACCTGTCCAACGTGCACAAACGCGAACCGTTCCGTCACCACTCCTACTTTTCCGATGTTGCCGTAGGGGTGATCTGCGGCCTGGGCGCCAGCGGTTATCGCCTGGCCCTGGAGTCCGCGCTGGAACAACTGGCTGCCAACGCACAGCCCAAATGATGAAAACCCTGGCCTAAGTGGGCCGGGGTTCGAGAGAAACGTTTCCGATACGTTTTTTTGTATTTCGCCCCCTGACCGAACCTTTGGGAGTTGATGATTAATGGATATCCGTAAAGTCAAGAAACTGATCGAGCTGCTGGAAGAGTCTGGCATCGACGAACTGGAGATCAAGGAAGGCGAAGAGTCGGTCCGTATCAGCCGTCACAGCAAGACTCCAGCTGCCCAGCAGTTCTACGCACCAGCACCGATGGCCGCTGCCCCTGCTGCTGCCCCGGTTGCCGCTGCTGCTCCAGTCGCCGAAGCCGCTGCCGCTGCCCCGGCCCTGAAAGGCACCGTGATCCGCTCGCCAATGGTAGGTACCTTCTACCGCAAGCCTTCGCCGACCTCGCCGAACTTCGCTGAAGTGGGCCAGTCCGTGAAGAAAGGCGACACCCTGTGCATCGTTGAAGCCATGAAGATGATGAACCACATCGAAGCCGATGTTGGCGGTGTCATCGACGCCATTCTGGTAGAAGACGGCCAGCCGGTTGAGTTCGACCAGCCGCTGTTCACCGTCGTTTGATTCGCGGAGAGCCAACGATGTCTGGGAAGCTGGAAAAAGTCCTGATCGCCAACCGCGGGGAAATTGCCCTGCGGATCCTGCGTGCCTGCAAAGAGCTGGGCATCAAGACCGTCGCCGTGCACTCCACGGCCGACCGCGAACTGATGCACCTGGGCCTGGCAGACGAGTCGGTCTGCATTGGTCCTGCTTCGTCCAAAGATTCCTACCTGCACATCCCGGCGATCATCGCTGCGGCCGAAGTGACAGGCGCTACCGCCATTCACCCGGGTTACGGGTTCCTGGCGGAAAACGCCGACTTCGCCGAGCAGGTGGAAAAGTCCGGCTTTGCCTTCATCGGCCCGAAAGCCGACACCATTCGCCTGATGGGCGACAAGGTTTCGGCCAAGGACGCGATGATCAAGTCGGGCGTACCGACCGTACCGGGCTCCGATGGCCCGCTGCCGGAAGACGAAGAAGTCGCCCTGGCGATTGCCCGTGACGTCGGCTACCCGGTGATCATCAAGGCCGCCGGTGGCGGTGGTGGTCGCGGCATGCGCGTGGTGCACAAGGAAGAGGACCTGATTTCCTCGGCCAAACTCACCCGTACCGAAGCCGGTGCCGCCTTCGGCAACCCGATGGTCTACCTGGAGAAGTTCCTGACCAACCCACGCCACGTGGAAGTGCAGGTACTGTCCGACGGCCAGGGCAACGCCATCCATCTGGGCGACCGCGACTGCTCGCTGCAGCGCCGTCACCAGAAGGTACTGGAAGAAGCACCAGCCCCGGGTATCGATGAGAAAGCCCGTCAGGAAGTGTTCAAGCGTTGCGTCGATGCGTGCATCGAGATCGGCTACCGTGGTGCCGGTACTTTCGAGTTCCTGTACGAGAACGGCCGCTTCTACTTCATCGAGATGAACACCCGCGTGCAGGTTGAACACCCGGTGTCGGAGATGGTTACCGGTATCGACATCGTCAAGGAGATGCTGAGCATCGCCGCTGGCAACAAGCTGTCGTTCCGCCAGGAAGACGTGGTTATCCGTGGCCACTCGCTGGAGTGCCGGATCAACGCCGAAGACCCGAAGAAATTCATCCCGAGCCCAGGCAAGGTCAAGCACTTCCACGCCCCAGGCGGCAACGGCGTTCGCGTCGATTCGCACCTGTACAGCGGTTATTCGGTTCCGCCGAACTACGACTCGCTGATCGGCAAGCTGATCACCTACGGCAAGGACCGCGACGAAGCCATGGCACGCATGCGCAATGCCCTGGACGAGATCGTCGTCGACGGCATCAAGACCAACATCCCGCTGCACCGCGACCTGGTGCGTGATGAAGGCTTCTGCAAAGGCGGCGTCAACATTCACTACCTCGAACACAAGCTGGCAAACGAGCATTGATCGAATAGTGTGATGTACCAGAACCCCGGACTTGTTCCGGGGTTTTTTATTGCCTGTCGGGGCCTCATCGCCGGCAAGCCAGCTCCCACAGGTACTGCGCATGGCTTGAGGCCGATGCGGTCGGGGTGGGAGCTGGCTTGCCGGCGATTGGGCTGCAGCGCAGCCCCAGGGCCCTACCCCTTCATCCGCGGCATCTCGATGCAGTGCTCATGCACACGCCGATACAAGGTAGCCCGCGAAATACCCAACGCCCGTGCTGCATCGGCCGGTTTCCAGCGATGGCGGATCAGTGCATCCAGCAACAACTGCCGGGCCGGGCAGGACACGCCGCTTTCAACCGAAACAACCGCATCACCGCGCACCTCTTGCGGCAAATCCTGCAACTGCACCTGCCCGCCTTCACTCACCGCACAGGCATAACGCAACACCTGCCGCAGTTGGCGCAGGTTCCCCGGCCAGCGGTAAAGCAGCAGCGACTGCAACGCAGCATCCGCCAACACCACCTCCACCGAACACGCTTGCGCCTCCTCGGCCAGCAGTTGGTGAATCAGCCCCAAGCGATCCTCGCGCTCACGCAGCGGCGGCAGCTCGAACCGGGCATTGGCCAGACGGAAGTACAGGTCCTCGCGAAAACGGCCCTCCGCCACCATCTTCGCCAAGTCGCGGTGGGTGGCGCAGATCACCTGGATATCCACCCGCTCGCGCCGTGCTGCACCCAGCGGCGCCACTTCGCCTTCGGCCAGCACACGCAGCAGGCGGGTTTGCAGGTTCAGCGGCATGTCGCCGATTTCGTCAAGGAACAGGGTGCCACCATCGGCCTGCTGCAACAGCCCCTGCATACCTTTGCTGGAAGCCCCGGTAAAGGCCCCGGCTACATAGCCAAACAGTTCGCTCTCGATCAGGTTTTCCGGGATGGCGGCGCAGTTCAGGGTGACGAATGGCCCGTCGCGGCGCTGGCTTTGCTGGTGCAGCTGGCGGGCAAACACTTCTTTGCCGGCCCCGGTTTCGCCTTGGACCAGCACTGCGAGGCTGCAGTCCTTGACCCGCGTGGCCAGCCGCAGATGATGCTCGATGCGCGCGTCCTGCGCCTGCTGCAAGGGCTGCGCGCGCTGGCGTTGCTGCGGGGCGCTGACCCGGCCATACAGCCCACCCAGGCCCGGCAGGCGCTGGGCGGACGACGTGTTGACGCGCCGTAGCTGGCCCATGTCGAACAGTTCGCCAATGTGCTCGGGCAAGCGCCCCAAGTGCTGCACCAGCCGTTGCCGCGCCAGGCTGTTGATGGCCTGCAAGCGGCCATCGGCATCCCAGGCCAGCAGGTAATCGGGCTGGCTCTCCACATAACCCGGGGTGCCGTGGGCACGCATTACCCAGTGGCCTTGGGCACTGTGCATGAAGAAGGCGTTTTCGATTTCACGGGCAGTCTGCTCGACCAACTGGCGGATCAGGTGCTGGCTGCGGCGGTCGTCGGGTGACTGCAAGGCCGAGACATCCACCACCCCCAGCAACTCGCCCTGCGGGTCGAACACCGGCGCCGCGGTGCAGGTCAGGCCGATGAAGGCTGCGCGGAAGTGATCGCGCTTGTGCACCGTGACCGGGGCCTTGCTGGTCAGCACCGCCGCTACCCCGCAGGTGCCCTCCTCGCCCTCCGACCAGCAGGTGCCCAGGTACAGCCCGGCCTTGCGGCAGTCATTGCGGATGGCCGATTCGACCCGGTAATCGATGGTGCGCCCCTGGGCATCGGTCAGCAGCACGCAGTAGTCGGCGCCGCGCACCCGCTCGTGCAGGCGTGCCACGGCATCGCTGGCGATGCGCAGAAACAGCTCGGCGCGTTCGCGGCATTCGTTGAGCAGGCTTTGGGACAGGATGCGCGGCCCCTGCTGGGACCCGGGGTCGAGGCGGTACAGCTCCATGGAACGGCGCCATGAATCGAGGATCAGCGCTGGCACCGGCGCCTGTGGCAGGCGGTCGGCGTTCTTCAGCACCCGGCTGACGCAGTCGACATGGGCTCGGGAGTTCGCGGCAAGCATTCAGGCCCTCCGGTTCTCGTTGCTGTTTTTATCGTTGTCCGGCCATTAAGCGCTTCCACGCATGCCCCGACAAGCACTGTGTGATTACCGGCCGGCTTGAGACGCTGCGTCTCAGCGTCTCGCCAACCCAGGCCCCGCGCTGGCACCCGGCGTCTCGCCAGCAGCGCAATCAGCACCTGCCTGAGTGCTACAAAACCGCTCTGGCACGGCCGTTTCAGCCCCGCCACGAAAAGCTGGCACCGCGCTTGCTCCTGCCCTTGCAAACAAAAATACGAGGTGCGCCATGCCGCTACCCGCCCCGACCGTCGGGATCATTGCCAACCCTGCTTCTGGCCGCGACCTGCGCCGCCTGACCGCCAATGCCGGGCTCTATTCGAGCACCGACAAGGCCTCGGCGATCCAGCGCCTGCTGGCGGCCTTCGGAGCCACTGGCATCGGCCAGGTGCTGCTGCCCAGCGACATGACCGGCATAGCCGCCGCCGTGCTCAAGGCCAGCCAGGGCCCCGGCGCCCGTGAGCAGCACTGGCCGACCATCGAAATACTCGACCTGCCGCTGACCCAGACCGTTGCCGATACCCGCCTGGCCACCCGGCGCATGGTCGAGCGTGGCGTGGCGATGATCGCCGTGCTCGGTGGCGACGGCACCCACAAGGCAGTCGCTGCCGAGGCCGGTGACATACCGCTGCTGACGCTGTCCACCGGCACCAACAATGCCTTCCCCGAACTGCGTGAAGCTACCAGTGCGGGCCTGGCCGGCGGCCTGCTCGCCAGCGCCCAGGTACCGGCCAGCATCGGCCTGCGCCGCAACAAGCGCCTGCTGGTGAAAGTGCCCGAGCAACAGCTTGCCGAATGGGCCCTGGTGGAAGTGGCGGTATCGCCCCAGCGCTTCATCGGTGCCCGTGCACTCAGCCGCAGCGAAGACTTGAGCGAAGTCTTTGCCTGCTTCGCCGAACCCCATGCCATTGGCCTGTCAGCCTTGTGCGGGCTGTGGTGCCCGGTGTCGCGCCAGGACCCGCACGGCGCCTGGGTACGCCTGAACCCCGCTGCCGAACAGGCGCTGCTCGCCCCCTTGGCGCCCGGCCTGCTGCAAGGCTGCGGCATCACCGCCAGCGGCCCGCTGACGCCCGGCGTCGCCCATCGCCTGAGCCTGGCCAGCGGCACCCTGGCCCTGGACGGCGAGCGCGAAATCGAATTCGCCGAGCACGACACGCCCACCATCACCCTCGACCACCAAGGCCCGCTGAGCGTGGATGTCGAGGCCGTCCTGGCGCATGCCGCCCGCCATCACCTGCTGGCCGTCCCGCGCGGCCACCGGTTGCACCCTGCAAACCCGCGTTGAGACAACCCTGGAGAACAACAAGATGTCCAATCAACTCAGTACCGAACAACTGCTGCATGCCTATGAAGTGATGCGCACCATCCGCGCCTTCGAAGAACGCCTGCACGTGGAATTCGCCACTGGCGAGATCCCCGGCTTCGTCCACCTGTACGCCGGCGAAGAAGCCTCCGCCGCCGGGGTCATGGCCCACCTGCGCGACAGCGACTGCATCGCCTCGACCCACCGCGGCCATGGCCACTGCATCGCCAAGGGGGTGGATGTGTACGGCATGATGGCCGAGATCTATGGCAAGAAAACCGGCGTGTGCGGCGGCAAAGGCGGCTCGATGCACATTGCCGACCTGGAAAAAGGCATGCTCGGTGCCAACGGCATCGTCGGCGCCGGTGCACCGCTGGTGGCCGGGGCGGCATTGGCAGCCAAACTCAAGGGCCGTGATGACGTGTCGGTGGCCTTCTTCGGCGATGGCGCTTCCAACGAAGGCGCCGTGTTCGAGGCCATGAACATGGCGTCGATCATGAACCTGCCGTGCATCTTCGTGGCCGAGAACAACGGCTACGCCGAGGCCACAGCCTCCAACTGGTCCGTCGCCTGCGACCACATTGCCGACCGCGCAGCCGGCTTCGGCATGCCGGGCGTCACCATCGACGGCTTCGACTTCTTTGCCGTGTACGAGGCCGCGGGCGCCGCCATCGAGCGCGCCCGTGCCGGGCAAGGGCCGTCACTGATCGAGGTCAAGCTCAGCCGCTACTACGGGCACTTCGAAGGCGATGCGCAAACCTACCGCGCGCCGGATGAAGTGAAGAACCTGCGCGAATCCCGCGACTGCCTGATGCAGTTCCGCAACAAGACCACCCGCGCCGGCCTGCTCACTGCCGAGCAACTGGACGCCATAGACGCGCGCATCGAGGACCTGATCGAAGACGCCGTGCGCCGCGCCAAGTCCGATCCCAAGCCACAGCCCGCCGACCTGCTCACCGACGTCTACGTCAGCTACCCCTGAGCCGCGGATTACAAGAACAACAGGAGAACCACCATGGCAAGAAAGATCAGCTACCAGCAGGCCATCAACGAAGCCCTGGCCCAGGAAATGCGCCGCGACAGCACGGTGTTCATCATTGGTGAAGACGTCGCCGGCGGTGCCGGTGCGCCCGGCGAGGAGGACGCCTGGGGTGGCGTGCTGGGCGTGACCAAGGGCCTGTATCACCAGTTCCCCGGCCGCGTGCTGGACGCTCCATTGTCGGAAATCGGCTACGTCGGCGCTGCCGTCGGTGCCGCCACCCAAGGCCTGCGCCCGGTGTGCGAACTGATGTTCGTGGACTTCGCCGGCTGCTGCCTGGACCAGATCCTCAACCAGGCCGCCAAATTCCGCTACATGTTCGGCGGCAAGGCGGTCACCCCGCTGGTGATGCGCACCATGTACGGCGCCGGCCTGCGTGCGGCCGCCCAGCACTCGCAGATGCTCACCTCGCTGTGGACGCACATCCCCGGCCTGAAGGTGGTGTGCCCTTCTTCCCCTTACGATGCCAAGGGCTTGCTGATACAGGCGATCCGCGACAACGACCCGGTGATCTTCTGTGAGCACAAGCTGCTGTACAGCATGCAGGGCGAGGTGCCGGAAGAGGTGTACACCGTGCCGTTCGGTGAGGCCAACTTCCTGCGTGATGGCGACGATGTGACCCTGGTCACCTATGGCCGCATGGTCCATGTAGCACTTGAAGCCGCCAACAACCTGGCCCGCCAGGGCATCGACTGCGAAGTGCTGGACCTGCGCACCACCAGCCCGCTGGACGAAGACAGCATTCTTGAAAGTGTGGAAAAAACCGGTCGGCTGGTGGTGATCGACGAAGCCAACCCGCGCTGCTCGATGGCCACCGACATCAGCGCGCTGGTGGCGCAGAAGGCCTTCGGCGCACTCAAGGGCCCGATCGAGATGGTCACTGCACCCCACACCCCGGTGCCGTTCTCCGATGCCCTGGAAGACCTGTACATCCCTGACGCGGCGAAGATCGAAGCAGCCGTGCGCAAGGTGATCGAAGCCGCAAGGAGTGCCGCATGAGCCAGATCCATACCCTGACCATGCCCAAGTGGGGCCTGTCGATGACCGAAGGCCGGGTGGATACCTGGCTCAAGCAGGAAGGTGACGAAATCAACAAGGGTGACGAGGTGCTGGACGTCGAGACCGACAAGATCAGCAGCAGCGTCGAAGCCCCGTTCAGTGGCGTGTTGCGCCGCCAGGTGGCCAAGCCGGATGAAACCCTGCCAGTGGGCGCGTTGCTGGCCGTGGTGGTGGAAGGCGAAGCCGAAGAAGCCGAAATCGATGCGCTGGTGCAGCGCTTCCAGGCCGAGTTCGTCGCCGAAGGGGGCGCCGATCAGGCCCAGGGGCCGGCCCCACAGAAGGCAGAGGTGGGTGGCCGCCTGTTGCGCTGGTTCGAGCTGGGGGAAGGCGGCACGCCGCTGGTGCTGGTGCACGGTTTTGGCGGCGACCTCAACAACTGGCTGTTCAACCACCCGGCATTGGCCGCTGAACGCCGCGTGATCGCCCTCGACCTGCCGGGGCACGGCGAGTCGGCCAAGGCGCTGCAACGGGGCGACCTGGATGAACTGAGCGAAACCGTGCTGGCCCTGCTCGACCACCTGGACATCGCCAAGGCCCACCTGGCGGGCCATTCCATGGGCGGCGCGGTAAGCCTCAACGTGGCACGCCTGGCGCCGCAGCGGGTGGCCAGCCTCAGCCTGGTCGCCAGTGCCGGCCTGGGCGAAGCGATCAACGGGCAGTACTTGCAAGGCTTCGTCGCCGCCGCCAACCGCAACGCCCTCAAACCGCAGATGGTGCAACTGTTTGCCGACCCGGCGCTGGTCACCCGGCAAATGCTGGAGGACATGCTCAAGTTCAAGCGCCTGGAAGGTGTTGATGACGCCTTGCGCCAGCTGGCATCAGCCATTGCCGACGGCGACCGCCAGCGCCACGACCTGCGCGGGGTGCTGGGGCAGCATCCGGCACTGGTGGTGTGGGGCGGCAAGGACGCAATCATCCCGGCCAGCCATGCCGGAGGCCTGGAGGCAGAAGTACTGGTGCTGCCCGAGGCTGGGCATATGGTGCAGATGGAGGCGGCCGAACAGGTCAACCAGCAACTGCTTGCATTCCTGCGCAAGCACTAAGCCCTATCCGTGAGCCTGGAGAACAACAATGAATGACCTGAGCCACAACCATATGCGCGCCGCCGTCTGGCATGGCCGCAACGACATTCGCGTCGAACAGGTGCCTTTGCCAGCCGACCCTGCGCCCGGCTGGGTACAGATCAAGGTGGACTGGTGCGGCATCTGCGGCTCCGACCTGCACGAATACGTCGCCGGCCCGGTATTCATCCCGGTGGAGGCCCCTCACCCGCTGACCGGCATCCAGGGCCAGTGCATCCTCGGCCACGAATTCTGCGGGCAGATCGCCAAGCTCGGTGAAGGTGTGGAAGGGTTCGCGGTGGGCGACCCCGTGGCGGCTGACGCCTGCCAGCATTGCGGCACTTGCTATTACTGCACCCACGGCCTGTACAACATCTGCGAACGCCTGGCCTTCACCGGCCTGATGAACAACGGCGCCTTCGCCGAACTGGTCAACGTGCCTGCCAATCTGTTGTACCGGCTGCCGCAAGGCTTCCCTGCAGAAGCAGGGGCACTGATCGAACCGCTGGCGGTGGGCATGCACGCGGTGAAAAAGGCCGGCAGCCTGCTCGGGCAAACTGTTGTGGTGGTTGGCGCCGGCACCATCGGCCTGTGCACCATCATGTGCGCCAAAGCCGCAGGGGCGGCGAAGGTAATCGCCCTGGAGATGTCTTCGGCGCGTAAAGCCAAGGCGAAGGAAGTGGGTGCAAGCGTGGTGCTGGACCCCAGCCAGTGCGACGCCCTGGAGGAAATCCGCGCGCTGACCGCCGGGCTGGGGGCGGATGTGAGCTTTGAGTGCATCGGCAACAAGCACACGGCCAAGCTGGCCATCGACACCATCCGCAAGGCAGGTAAATGTGTGCTGGTGGGCATTTTCGAAGAACCCAGCGAGTTCAACTTCTTCGAGCTGGTGTCCACCGAGAAGCAGGTGCTGGGAGCGTTGGCGTACAACGGCGAGTTTGCCGATGTGATTGCCTTCATCGCAGATGGCAGGCTGGACATCCGCCCGCTGGTGACCGGGCGGATCGGGCTGGAGCAGATTGTCGAGCTGGGCTTCGAGGAACTGGTGAACAACAAAGAGGAGAACGTGAAGATCATCGTTTCACCGGGCGTGCGCTGACTGCAGCAACATCCTGCTCCCACAGGTACTGCACAAGACCCCGGGGCAGTGCAGAATCCTGTGGGAGCGGGCTTGCCCGCGAAAAATGCGCCGCGGTGGATGGCACCGGCTTCGCCGGTGTTCGCGGGCACGCCCGCTCCCACAGGGGCCGCGTGAGCTTCAGGCGCCGTACAAGCCTTGCCCTAGCTGTCTCAGGATCCCATTCTGCGTCATACTCGGCAGACCTATTGCCCGGTCCTCGCCATGCGTCCACTGCTCCCCATTACCCTGGTCCTGCTGCTCGCCGCCTGTGGCGATGGCGAATCGCTGCTTGCGCCGGACGCACGCCTGCCCGACGGGGGGCGTTACCGGGGGCAGGTGGTTGATGGCCTGCTGCAGGGCGAGGGCCGTATCGATTACCCCAACGGCAGCTGGTACGCCGGCGGCTTCAAGGACGGCCAGTGGCATGGCCAGGGCGAATGGCATGGCCAGAACGGCGAGGTGTACCGTGGCCAGTTCGCCGAGGGACTGTTCCAGGGGCTGGGCGACCTGACCACGCCGGGCAGCCACTATGGCGGCACCTTCAAGCACGGCCGCCGCGACGGCGAAGGCACGCTCAAGCAAGCCGACCAGACCTACCGCGGCCAGTTCAAGGACGACCTGTACGATGGCGCAGGCGAGCTGGAACTGGCCGACGGCAGCCGCTACCAGGGCCTGTTCGCCAAGGGCAAGCCCAACGGCGCCGGGGTGCGCAGCGATGCCAGCGGCAACCAGTTCAGTGGGCGCTTCGTCAACGGCCAGCTGCAAGGCAGCGGCACGTACGACAGCGTCGACGGCGAGCAGTACATCGGTGAGTTCAAGGACAATCGCCTGGAAGGCCGAGGCCGCTACGAAAACGCCGATGGCGATGTATGGATCGGCGAATTCAAGGACGGCGCGCTGATGGGTGAAGGCGAACTGCTGGGCAGTGACGGCAGCCACTACAAGGGCGAATTCGTCGACTGGCGCCTGTCGGGCCGGGGCAGCCTGCAACTGGCCGACGGCAGCATCTACGTCGGCGGTTTCCTGAACGATGCCTACCATGGCCATGGCCAGCTGACCTTGCCAAGCGGCCAGGTCGAAGGTGGCACCTGGGCCAACGGTGTGCGCGTACGCGACCAGAAAGGCAAGCTGCTGCCCGACCCACTGGACCTGGCCCTGCTCAACCAGGGCCGGCTGCTTGAAGAGTCGCTGGCCCGGGTACCGCGCTCAACGCCGCCCATCCAGCTGTACAGCCTGGTGGTGGCCGGCGATGGCCAGCAAAGCGTTTTCCTGCGCGAAGCCGACTACGTCAGCAACATGCTCAAGGTGCGCTTTGGCGCCCGCGGCCAGGTGACCCTGGTCAACCATCGTGACCACATGGCCACCCGCCCCATGGCCACCCGCGAGAACCTCACCCGCGCCGCCAGTACCCTGGCCGAACGCAGCGGCCCCGAAGACCTGGTGTTCATCTACCTCACCAGCCATGGCAGCCAGGACCATCAGTTGGTGCTCGACCAGCCGCGCCTGCAACTGGCCGACCTTTCTGCCGACGAACTGGCCACTGCCCTGGCGCCATTGAAGGACCGCGACAAGGTAATCGTCATCTCGGCTTGCTATTCAGGGGGCTACATCGCCCCGCTCAAGGACGATCGCACGGTGATCATGACCGCCGCCCGGGCCGACCGCGTATCCTTCGGGTGCTCGGAAGAAGCCGACTTCACCTACTTTGGCGATGCGTTGTTCGCAGAAGCACTGAACCAGACCGACGACCTGAAACAGGCGTTTGAACTGGCACGCTCCAGCGTTGCCGAAAGAGAACAAAGGGAAGGCTTCGAGGCCTCGGAGCCGCAGCTGTGGGCACCGCCAGCAGTACTGGAACACTGGCAGCACCTGCGCCGGCAACAGGCCGAAGAAGCATTGCGTAACGCCGCACAGGCCAACGTGGGGGTACAGGCAAAAACACCTGGCAGCCACTAGACTTGTGTGTAACAAGGGAGAGACATCATGTATTTGACGCCTCAGCATGTCCTGCTTGCCGGTGCTACCGGCCTGACCGGTGAACACCTGCTGGACCGCCTGCTCAACGAACCCACCATCACCCGCGTACTGGCGCCTACCCGCCGGCCGCTGGCCGAGCATCCGCACTTGGAAAACCCGGTGGGCGACCCGGCGGTATTCCTTCCACAGCTGGCCGGGCGGGTCGATATCGCTTACTGCTGCCTGGGCACCACACTGAAGCAGGCCGGCTCCGAATCGGCCTTCCGCGCAGTGGACCTGGACATGGTAGTGGCGTTCAGCAAGCGTGCCCGGGAGATGGGCGCGCGGCATCTGTTGGTAGTCAGTGCGCTGGGCGCCGACCCGAAATCGTCGATTTTCTACAACCGGGTCAAGGGCGAGATGGAAGAGGCGCTCAAGGCCCAGGACTGGCCGCAACTGACCATCGTGCGGCCGTCGTTGCTGCTGGGCGAGCGGATCGAGCCACGGCTGGCAGAACAACTGGTTTCGCCGTTTTCCAGGTTGATACCTGGCAAGTACCGGGGGATTGAGGCGTGTACCTTGGCCCGGGCCTTGTGGCGGTTGGCGCTGGAGGAAGAAGACGGGGTGCGGATTGTGGAGTCGGACGAGCTTCGCAAGTTGGGCAAGATATAAGCTTTTCCTGAAAGGGCCTCTTCGCGGGCACGCCCGCTCCCACAGGTACTGTGATCAACTGAGGACCACACAATCCTGTGGGAGCGGGCTAGCCCGCGAAATGGCCATCACAGGCCGCCGGTGGCCTGGAAGCCGACACCGGCCGCAGTCAGCAATGACAACGGCAACAACAGCGTATCGAGCACCATGCTGCCGGGCAGGTCCAGGCGTGGATACGCCGGTGCATCAGCCCCGTAATGATCGCGCGGGCAGCACCCGCCATTGATCACGTACAAATCCAGCCGGGTACCGGCATACACCACCGGCGCCCCAGGTTTTGCAGCATCCAGCGTGCGCACCGTGGCGCAGCCACCCAGCATCACCAGCGCCGCCACACCCAACAGCGCTCGCTTCAATCATCCACCCCGAAGTGGTGCTCGCCCCAGCGCGGCAACATGTCCTGGGGAATGGCCAGCAGGTTGAGAATGCGCGCCACGACAAAGTCGACCAGGTCGTCGATGGTCTGCGGCTGGTGATAGAAGCCGGGCGCCGCCGGCAGGATCACCGCACCCATTTGCGACAGCTTGAGCATGTTCTCCAGGTGGATGGTGGAAAACGGCGCTTCGCGCGGCACCAGGATCAGTTGGCGCCGCTCCTTGAGGGTAACGTCGGCAGCGCGTTCGATCAGGTTGTTGCAGGCCCCCGTGGCAATCGCCGACAGGGTGCCGGTGGAACAGGGCACCACAACCATCGCCGCCGGGGCGCCAGAGCCGGAGGCTACCGGCGACATCCAGTCTTCCTTGCCATACACCCGGATCTGCCCATCGGCGGCGCCGGTGTATTCGGTAAGGAATGCCTGCATCGCCTGGGGCTTGGCCGGCAGCACCACGTCGGTCTCGGTGGCCATCACCAGTTGCGCGGCCTTGGAGATCAGGAAATGCACCTCACGGTCCTCGCGCACCAGGCAATCGAGCAGGCGCAGGCCATACTGGGCGCCCGAGGCGCCAGTCATGGCCAGGGTGATGCGTTCCGGCCCGCTCACTTCAGGGCCTCGGCCAGCTTGCCGTGCAGGCCACCGAAGCCGCCGTTGCTCATGATCACCACGTGGGTGCCCGGGCGTGCCTGACCTTTGACCCGCTCGATGATCGCGTCGAGGCTGTCGGCCACCACGCTCGGTACGTTGCACTTCGCCGCAGTGGCGGCCAGGTCCCAGCCGAGGTTGGCCGGGGCGTACCAGATCACCTGATCGGCGTCGTTGACGCTTTCCGGCAAACCGTCACGGTGGGCGCCGAGCTTCATCGAGTTGGAGCGTGGTTCGATCACGGCAATCACCGGCGCCTCGCCAACGCGCTTGCGCAGGCCGTCGAGGGTGGTGGCGATGGCGGTCGGGTGGTGGGCGAAGTCATCGTAGATGGTCACGCCCTGTACTTCGGCAACCTTTTCCATGCGCCGCTTGACGCTCTTGAAGGCGCTCAGGCCTTCGATACCCATGGCCGGCACCACGCCAACATGGCGGGCCGCTGCCAAGGTAGCCAAGGCGTTGGCGACGTTGTGCTGGCCAGTCATTGCCCAGTCCACAACGCCCTGCGCCTCGCCCTCGAACAGCACTTCGAAACGCGAGCCGTCGGGGCTGAGCAGGCGCGCCTGCCACTGGCCACCTTCGCCGGTCGTCTGCACCGGGGTCCAGCAGCCCATGCCGATGACCCGCTCCAGCGCGTGCTCGGTGGTGGGGTGAATGACCAGGCCTTCACCCGGGATGGTGCGCACCAGGTGGTGGAACTGCCGCTCGATCGAGGCCAGGTCCGGGAAGATGTCCGCATGATCGAACTCAAGGTTGTTGAGGATCGCGGTACGTGGGTGGTAGTGGACAAACTTCGAGCGCTTGTCGAAGAAGGCGCTGTCGTATTCATCGGCTTCGACCACGAAGAACGGCGTGTCGCCCAGGCGCGCCGACACGGAGAAGTTCTGCGGCACACCACCAATCAGGAAGCCCGGGCTCATGCCGGCATGTTCCAGCACCCAGGCCAGCATGCTGCTGGTGGTGGTCTTGCCATGAGTGCCGGCAACGGCCAGTACCCAACGGCCTTGCAGCACGTGGTCAGCCAGCCATTGCGGGCCGGACACATAAGGCAGGCCCTTGTTCAGCACGTACTCCACTGCCGGGTTGCCCCGCGACATGGCATTGCCGATGACCACCAGGTCTGGCGCCGGGTCCAGCTGGGCTGGGTCATAGCCTTGGGTCAGCTCGATGCCCTGGGCTTCGAGCTGGGTGCTCATCGGGGGATAGACGTTGGCGTCCGAGCCGGTGACGCGATGGCCAAGTTCCTTGGCCAGCACTGCCAGCGAACCCATGAAAGTGCCGCAAATACCGAGAATGTGAATATGCATGGTCGACCTCGCAAAACATCGAGGCAGGGTAGCCCAGGGCGCGACAAATCGCACCCGCTGTTTCGCTCAGTCGGCCCTGGTGATGCCGTGTTTGCGCAGTTTTCGATACAAGGTATTGCGGCTGATGCCCAGGTGCTCGGCGACGCGGGTCAGGTGCCAGTGTTTTGCCTCCAGGGTCGCCAGCAGCGCATGGCGCTCGGCCTCTTTCAACGCTGCCGACCCTATCGCCGGCAAGCCAGCTCCCACAGGTGCAGCGTCAGCTTCGAAAGCCCTATTTACCCTGTAGGTGCAACTGCCTTCCAGCGCCTGTTCTGGCCCTGCCACCGGCAAGCCGGATCCCCTTGGATTTACAAATGGCTTGAAGCCAGTGTGATCGGGGTGGGAGCTGGCTTGCCGGCGATCGAGGGCAGAGCCCTCGCGGACGACGGCGGGGAGATCCGAGAACATGATTCGGGCATCTTCGCAAAGCGCTACCAATGTACGCAGCACATTGCGCATCTGCCGCACGTTCCCCGGCCAGGTGAAGTCCAGCAGCGCCTGGCGCGCACTGGGTTCCAGCTCGACCCGATGCCCCTGCGCCTCCTGACGCAGCAGGAAGTCCAGCAACTGCGCCTTGTCACTGCGATCGCGCACCGCCGGCAACGCTACCTCCAGGCCATTCAGGCGGTAATACAGGTCCTCGCGGAAACTGCCCTGCTCCACCCGTTCCAGCAGGTGGCGGTGGGTAGCGCTGACAATGCGCACGTCAACCGCTTGCGGTTCACCCCCGATCGGCACCACCTGGCGCTCTTCCAGCACCCGCAGCAGGCGGGTTTGCAGGGCCAGCGGCATGTCGCCGATCTCGTCCAGTAGCAAGGTCCCGCCGTCAGCCTGCAACAGCTTGCCGCGCATGCCTTCCTTGCGTGCGCCGGTAAAGCTGCCACCGCGGTAACCGAACAGCTCGCTTTCAATCAGGCTCTCCGGGATCGAGGCGCAGTTGATGGCGACAAACGGCTTGCCGCGCCGCTCGCTGGCCTGGTGCACGGCCTGGGCGAACGCCTCCTTGCCACAACCGGTTTCGCCGCGCAGCAACAACGGCACGTCACGCTCGAACACCCGCACGCAGCGGCGAAAATCGTTTTGCAACGCCGGGTCGAGCAGGCAGATGGCCGGTTCCACCTCGCGAACGGGCTGCCGGTAGGCGGTGGGCACTGACCATACCGGCGTACGGGCCTGGCCACGCAGGCTGGCGAACACCTGGCGGCCGTCCAGGGTGTGTAGCGGCCATACCGTGCTGCCAGCGGGCATGGCGCGGTTGAACAATTCGTCGTGGCTGCAGGCGAAGAAGCGCTGCATGGGTTTGCCCAGCACGCCACCGCGCACAGTACCCAGCAGGTTCAGCGCGCTCTGGTTGGCCGCGCAGATGCGCCCGTCACCGTCGAAGGCCAGCAGCCCTTCACTGAACAGGCCGACCGACTCGGCCTGCAGGTGGAAACGCAGCAGCCACTGCTGCTCGAAATGGCGAAGGAAATAGCAGCTTTCGATCATCTTCGCCGAAAGGTTGACCAACGCCATGGTGTGGAACTGGCTCTGGCGCGAAACATCGGGCCGGGCCGACGATACGTCAAGCACCGCCAGCAGTTCGCCATGCGGGTCGAACACCGGGCTCGCCGAACAGGTCAGGCCGGTATGGCGGCCACGAAAGTGCTCGTTCTGGTGGATGGTCAGGGCCTGGCGCTCGACCAGGCAGGTGCCGATGCCGTTGGTGCCCTCGCGCGCTTCGCTCCAGTCGGCGCCCAGCCACAGCCCGGCACGCTCGAAGCTGCGCCGCTCGGTGGGCGCGCTGACGCAGTTGAGGATTACCCCACGGGCGTCGGTCAGCAGTACCGCGTGGCCGGCCCCGGAAAGCTGCTGGTGCAGGCTGTTCATTTCAGGGTCGGCAATTTGCAGCACCTGGCGCAGGCGCTCGCGGCTTTCCAGCAGGCGCCCGTGCTCAAGCACCACCGGGGCCGCGATCACCGCAGGGTCGAGGTGGTAGTCCTCCAGGCAACGCAGCCAGGAGCGGGCGATAGACGGGTCACTGCCGCCCTCCCCGGCGCCACCATGGGCAACGGTATGGACTTGCTGGGCATGGCGACTGAAATGATTGCTCTGCATTGTTGTAGTTCTCTGCAGATAGAGAGTCACATCAGCATCCTCCACCCGGGAAGGCTTTGCAATGCAGCCTGCCGTGACGTGTCGCAAATGGCACAAAGTGTCACCCCCGCGTGTACCGGCCCTGGCACAACGGCCGCTCACCGGGGCCGGGCAACTGACCTAAATCATTGATTTGCCTGGGGTGCCCAACGCTGGCCCAACCTTTGCTCTACGCTTCTCAACTCCTCAACAAACATAACAGCCAGGAGACACACCATGCGTTACGCACATCCCGGTACCGACGGCGCGAAGGTTTCCTTCAAGAACCGCTACGGCAACTACATCGGTGGCGAGTTCGTAGCTCCGGTCAAGGGGCAGTACTTCGAGAATACGTCCCCGGTGAATGGCAAACTGATTGCCGAATTCCCCCGCTCCACTGCCGAAGACATCGATAAAGCGCTCGACGCTGCCCATGCCGCTGCCGACGCCTGGGGCCGCACTTCCGTGCAGGACCGCTCCAACGTGCTGTTGAAGATTGCCGACCGCATCGAGCAGAACCTTGAACTGCTGGCCATTACCGAAACCTGGGACAACGGCAAACCTGTCCGCGAAACCCTCAACGCCGACATTCCGCTGGCCGTCGATCACTTCCGCTACTTCGCCGGCTGCATCCGCGCCCAGGAAGGCGGCGCTGCCGAGATCAATGAAGGGACCGTGGCTTATCACATCCACGAGCCGCTGGGCGTCGTCGGGCAGATCATTCCGTGGAACTTCCCGATCCTGATGGCGGCCTGGAAGCTGGCGCCTGCGCTGGCCGCCGGTAACTGCGTGGTGCTCAAGCCTGCCGAGCAGACCCCACTGGGCATCACCGTGCTGCTGGAAGTAATCGGCGACCTGCTGCCACCTGGCGTACTCAACGTGGTGCAAGGCTACGGCCGCGAAGCCGGTGAAGCCCTGGCCACCAGCAAGCGTATCGCCAAGATCGCCTTCACCGGGTCTACCCCGGTGGGCTCGCACATCATGAAATGCGCGGCCGAAAACATCATCCCGTCCACCGTCGAGCTGGGCGGCAAGTCGCCGAACGTGTACTTCGAAGACATCATGCAGGCCGAGCCAAGCTTCATCGAGAAGGCTGCCGAGGGCATGGTGCTGGCGTTCTTCAACCAGGGCGAGGTGTGCACCTGCCCGTCGCGTGCCCTGGTACAGGAGTCGATCTACCCGCAGTTCATGGAAGTGGTGATGAAGAAGGTGCTGCAGATCAAGCGCGGCGACCCGCTGGACACCGACACCATGGTCGGCGCCCAGGCTTCGCAGCAGCAGTTCGAGAAGATTCTCTCGTACCTGCAGATCGCCCAGGAAGAAGGCGCCGAGCTGCTGACCGGCGGCAAGGTCGAGAAGCTGGAAGGCTCGCTGGCCACCGGTTACTACATCCAGCCGACCCTGCTCAAGGGCAACAACAAGATGCGCGTGTTCCAGGAAGAAATCTTTGGCCCGGTGGTCAGCGTCACCACCTTCAAGGACGAAGCCGAAGCACTGGCGATTGCCAACGACACCGAGTTCGGCCTGGGTGCCGGCGTGTGGACCCGTGACATCAACCGTGCCTACCGCATGGGCCGCGGGATCAAGGCCGGGCGTGTGTGGACCAACTGCTACCACCTGTACCCCGCGCATGCCGCGTTTGGCGGGTACAAGAAGTCCGGCGTCGGCCGCGAGACCCACAAGATGATGCTGGATCACTATCAGCAGACCAAGAACCTGCTGGTGAGCTACGACATCAACCCGCTGGGCTTCTTCTAAACCGCGTCGCGGCCTTCGCGGGCTCGCCCGCTCCCACAGGTTCATCGTTGCTTCCAGAACCGATGCAACACCTGTGGGAGCGGGCAAGCCCGCGAAGAGGCCGGACCTGATCTACACAAAACCCAGAGCGGCACCGTGCACCAACCGCTCTGGCTCGCTTCCTGCAGTACACATCACCATCGGCCCGAACCCTTCCGGCCACCAAGAAAAACAACAGGTGAATCTATGCCAAGCGATCATTCCGCCGGCTCGCCGGCAGGCTCTTCCGTCGACTTCGAAAAAGTCGGGTCGGACTATTTCCAGCAACGTGAACTGAAAAAAGGCGCCGCCGGCTGGGTACTGCTGGTCGGCCTGGGCGTGGCCTATGTCATCTCCGGCGACTATGCCGGCTGGAACTTCGGACTGGCCCAGGGCGGCTGGGGCGGCATGTTCCTCGCCACCTTGCTGATGGCCACCATGTACCTGTGCATGTGCTTCTCGCTGGCCGAGCTGTCGTCGATGATCCCCACCGCAGGCGGCGGCTACGGCTTTGCCCGCAGTGCGTTCGGCCCATGGGGCGGCTTCCTGACCGGCACGGCAATCCTCATCGAATACGCCATTGCGCCCGCTGCCATCGCCGTGTTCATCGGCGCCTATTGCGAGTCACTGTTCGGCATCGGCGGCTGGGTGATCTACCTGGCGTTCTATATCGTGTTCATCGGCATCCACATCTTCGGTGTGGGTGAAGCGTTGAAACTGATGTTCATCATCACCGCCGTCGCCGCCATCGCCCTGGCGGTGTTCCTGGTGAGCATGGTGCCCCATTTTGATGCAGCCAACCTGTTCGACATCGCCAAAACGGACGCAGTAGGCGCCAGCAGCTTCCTGCCGTTCGGCTATGTCGGCGTGTGGGCGGCCATCCCTTACGCCATCTGGTTCTTCCTTGCCGTCGAAGGCGTGCCGCTGGCCGCCGAAGAAACCAAGAACCCCAAGCGTGACCTGCCACGCGGCCTGATCGGCGCCATGCTGGTACTGCTGGCCTTCGCCCTGCTGATCCTGGTGGTCGGCCCCGGTGGTGCAGGCTCCGAAGCGCTGAAGGCATCCGGCAACCCGCTGGTCGAAGCGCTGTCCAAGGCCTACGGCGGCAGCACCTGGATGGGCGGCTTCGTCAACCTGGTCGGCCTGGCCGGGCTGATCGCCAGCTTCTTCTCGATCATCTACGCTTATTCCCGCCAGATCTTTGCCCTGTCCCGTGCCGGCTACCTGCCGCGCAAACTGTCGGAGACCAACAAAAGCAAGGCCCCGGTACTGGCCTTGATCATCCCCGGCATCATTGGCTTTGCCCTGTCGCTGACCGGCCAGGGCGACTTGCTGATCCTGGTGGCGGTGTTCGGCGCTACGCTGTCCTATGTGCTGATGATGGCCGCGCACATCACCCTGCGCATCCGCCGGCCGAAGATGGAGCGCCCGTACCGCACCCCCGGTGGCATCTTCACTTCGGGCGTGGCACTGGTGCTGGCGTGCATCGCCGTGGTTGCCGGCTTCCTGGTCGACCCACGGGTGGTAATTGGCGCCGCAGTGATCTATGCGGTACTAATTGCCTACTTTGCTTTCTACAGCCGCCACCACCTGGTCGCGGGCACGCCGGAAGAGGAATTCGCCGCCATCCAGCAGGCCGAAGAGGCCTTGCACTGATTGCCGCCACCCGCCGCGGGGCAACCCGCGGCTCTGGAGATTCTGTATGGCAAGTTTCGTACACACGGTAGGCCACCTGGTCTACCGCTTCGACAGCCTCAAGGACGTGATGGCCAAGGCCAGCCCGGCCCGCTCGGGGGACTTCCTGGCAGGCGTCGCGGCCAGCAATGACGGCGAGCGTGTCGCTGCGCAGATGGCGCTGGCCAATATCCCGCTGACCCATTTCCTCAATGAAGCCCTGATCCCTTACGAAGCCGATGAAGTCACCCGGCTGATCATCGACACCCACGATGCCCAGGCTTTCGCCCCGGTCAGCCACCTGACCGTGGGCGGCCTGCGCGACTGGCTGCTGAGCGAAGAGGCCAATGAAGACAGCCTGCGCGCCCTGGCGCCAGGGCTGACGCCGGAAATGGCTGCGGCCGTGTCGAAGATCATGCGCGTGCAGGACCTGGTGCTGGTGGCGCAGAAGATTCGCGTGGTCACCCGGTTCCGCGGCACCATGGGCTTGCGCGGGCGCTTGTCTACGCGCTTGCAGCCCAACCACCCGACCGACGAGCCGGCCGGTATCGCCGCCAGCATTCTTGACGGCCTGCTGTACGGCAACGGCGACGCGATGATCGGCATCAACCCGGCCACCGACAGCATCGCCTCGATCTGTGCCCTGCTGGAAATGCTCGACGCCATCATCCAGCGCTACGACATCCCCACCCAAGCCTGCGTGCTGACCCATGTCACCACTTCGATCGAGGCGATCAACCGTGGCGTGCCGCTGGACCTGGTGTTCCAGTCCATTGCCGGCACCGAGGCGGCCAACGCCGGGTTTGGCATCAACCTGAACGTGTTGCAGGAGGGTTACGAAGCGGGCCTGTCGCTGAAACGCGGCACCCTCGGGCAAAACCTGATGTATTTCGAAACCGGCCAGGGCAGCGCACTGTCGGCCAACGCCCACCATGGCGTCGACCAGCAAACCTGCGAGACCCGCGCCTATGCCGTGGCCCGCCACTTCAAGCCGTTTCTGGTCAACACCGTGGTCGGTTTCATCGGCCCGGAGTACTTGTACAACGGCAAGCAGATCATCCGCGCGGGCCTGGAAGACCACTTCTGCGGCAAGCTGCTGGGCGTGCCGATGGGCTGCGACATTTGCTACACCAACCACGCCGAAGCCGACCAGGACGACATGGATACCCTGCTGACCCTGCTGGGGGTGGCCGGGATCAACTTCATCATGGGCATCCCCGGCTCCGACGACATCATGCTCAACTACCAGACCACCTCGTTCCACGACGCGCTGTACGCGCGCCAGACCCTGGGCCTGAAGCCCGGGCCGGAATTCGAGGCATGGCTGGCCCGCACCGGCATCTTCACCCAGGCCGATGGCCGGGTGCGCTTTGGTGACAACCTGCCACCGGCCTTCCGCCAGGCCTTGGCACAGCTTGCATAGGGATGACCATGGACCATCGCACGCCTACCCCCGACAACCCTTGGCTGGCCCTGCGCAACCTGACCCCGGCGCGCATCGCCCTGGGCCGTGCTGGTACCAGCCTGCCGACCGGGGCGCAGCTGGACTTCCAGTTCGCCCATGCCCAGGCCCGCGATGCCGTGCACCTGGCCTTCGACCATGCCGGCCTGGCTACCCAGCTGGGTGACCGCGGGCGCGAAAGCCTCGTGCTGCACAGCGCTGCCACTGACCGCCACCAGTACCTGCAGCGCCCGGACCTGGGCCGGCGCCTGAACGAAGAGTCGATTGCCACCCTGCGCCAGCATGCCCAGGCCAACCCCGGCGGCGTCGACCTGGCCATTGTGGTCGCCGATGGCCTGTCGGCGCTGGCGGTGCACCGCCACACCTTGCCGTTCCTGGTCCGTTTCGAGGAACAGGCCGCCGCTGACGGCTGGACCAGCGCCCCGGTTGTGCTGGTGCAGCAGGGCCGCGTGGCAGTGGCTGACGAGGTCGGTGAACTGCTGGGCGCACGGATGACCGTGATGCTGATCGGCGAACGCCCGGGGCTGAGCTCCCCCGACAGCCTTGGCCTGTATTTCACCTACGGGCCAAAAGTCGGCCTGACCGATGCCTACCGCAACTGCATCTCCAACATCCGCCTGGAGGGGTTGAGCTATGGCATGGCGGCGCACCGCCTGCTGTACCTGATGCGCGAAGCCTGCCGTCGGCAGCTTTCCGGAGTGAATCTCAAGGACGAAGCCGAGGTCCATAGCCTGGAAAGTGAGCACACTGGTAACCAGAAGGGCAACTTCCTGCTCGGCAAAGAGTAAACAACATGTCACGGAAGGCGGATTGCACTTGTGACGCACATTGGGCAGCATGCCCTTGTAAGCCGCTGGCATTCCGCTGTTTCCCTAAATGGACTCTGAGGGCCGCACATGCGCATCATCAAGGCAACCCTGGAACACCTCGACCTGCTCACGCCATTGTTCGTCAAATACCGTGAGTTCTACGGGCAGCTCCCCTACCCCGACAGCTCGCGCAGCTTCCTGGAAAAGCGCCTGAAGCGGGATGATTCAGTGATCTACCTGGCACTTCCCGATGATGATGACGGCAAGTTGATGGGCTTTTGCCAGCTTTACCCGAGCTTCTCGTCGCTGTCGCTCAAGCGCGTGTGGATTCTCAACGACATCTACGTGGCCGAAGACTCGCGGCGCATGCTGGTGGCCGACCACCTGATGCGTGAAGCGAAGAAAATGGCCAAAGAGACCAACGCCGTGCGCATGCGGGTGTCGACCAGCGCGAACAATGAGGTAGCGCACAAGACCTACGAATCCATCGGGTTTCGTGAAGATACCGAGTTCAAGAGCTACATCCTTCCCATCAGCCAGGATTGACCCTCATGCCTGCCCCGGCCTCATCGCCGGCAAGCCAGCTCCCACAGGTCAACTACTGCCCTGAGCTAGTGGTCAACCTGTGGGAGCTGGCTTGCCGGCGATGAGGCCGGTACAGTCGATACAACTATCCAGGCCTTTCACCGTAACCCCCCGCTACAAACTCCCCGGGCATGATCTTCACTTCGCCGTATAATGCCCCACCTGTCATGTGTGAAAATTTACCCATCCCCAGGTAACCCAGCCTACGCCCAAGAACACAGGTGCTGTACATGGATTTCAACCCGTTGGACCTTATCCTGCATCTCGATGCCTACCTCGATCTGCTGGTCACCAATTACGGTCCCTGGATCTACGCCATCCTTTTCACCGTGATCTTTTGCGAAACCGGGCTGGTGGTAATGCCCTTCCTGCCGGGCGACTCGCTGCTGTTCATCGCTGGCGCCGTAGCGGCGGGTGGCGGTATGGACCCGGTGCTGCTGGCTGGCCTGTTGATGGCTGCCGCAATCCTGGGCGACAGCACCAACTACGTGATCGGCCGAACAGCTGGCGAGCGGTTGTTCAACAACCCCAACTCGAAAATATTCCGCCGCGACTACCTGCAGCGCACCCATGAGTTCTATGAACGCCATGGCGGCAAGACCGTGACGCTCGCGCGCTTCCTGCCCATCCTGCGCACCTTCGCACCGTTCGTCGCCGGCATCGCCCACATGCATTACCCACGTTTCCTGGGCTTCAGCGTTGCCGGTTCAATCCTGTGGGTCGGCGGCCTGGTCACCCTGGGCTACTTCTTCGGCAACGTGCCATTCATCAAGCAGCACCTGTCGCTGATGGTGGTGGGCATCATCATCCTGTCGCTGGTACCGATGATCCTCGGCCTGTTGCGCGGCCGCATGGGCCGTGCGGCCAAGGCTCACTGAACACTTAGAGAACAGCAGTCATGTGGTCGTTCAGCGCCTGGCGGCGCAAGCGCGCACTGGCGCGCTACCCCATCGAGCCAAAGCAGTGGCAGGCCGTGCGCGAGCGCCTGCCCATGCTGGACGGCATCAGCGACGACGAAGACCACTGGCTGCGCGAAGCCTGCATCCTGTTCCTGCTCGACAAGCACCTCACCTGCCTGCCAGGTGTCGAACCCGACGACGAGCAGCGCCTGTTGCTGGCCGCCCAGGCGCAGTTGCCGCTGCTGCACCTGGGCGAGCTGAACTGGTACCAGGGCTTCCACGAAATCATCCTGTACCCCGACGACTTCAAGAGCCCCCAGCGCCACCGCGATGCCAGTGGCGTGGAGCACGTGTGGGACGGCGAGCACAGCGGCGAGGCCTGGCAACAGGGGCCGATCATCCTGGCCTGGAACGGCGTGCTGGCCAGCGGTGGCTGGGAGGCCTACAACCTGGTCATCCATGAGCTGGCGCACAAGCTCGACATGCTCAATGGCGATGCCAACGGCCTGCCGCCGCTGCACAGCGGCATGCCGGTGGATGAGTGGGCAACGGCCATGCAGCAGGCCTACGACGACCTCAACCGCCAGCTGGACAACAACCCCGACGCCGAAACCGCCATCGACCCGTATGCCGCGGAAAACCCGGCGGAGTTCTTTGCTGTAACCAGCGAATACTTCTTTAGTGCCCCCGACCTGCTGCATCAGGCTTATCCACGGGTCTACCACCAGTTGTCGCAGTTCTACCGGCAAGACCCGCTGGCGCGGCTGCTTCGGCTGCAGGCCGAACACCCCGAGTACCGCGAAAGCCACGCCTGACGGGGCCGCACATCCGGCCAGGCGTGGCATGCCCCGGCAGAATGTGCCTATAATCGCCGCCACTTTTTTGGTCAAACACGGGGGCACTGCCCAATGAGCTACAGCAAGATTCCGGCGGGCAAAGACCTGCCGAACGACATCTACGTCGCCATCGAAATCCCGGCCAACCACGCGCCGATCAAATACGAGATCGACAAGGACAGCGACACCCTGTTCGTCGACCGTTTCATGGCTACCCCGATGTTCTACCCAGCCAACTACGGCTTCATCCCGAACACCCTGGCTGACGACGGTGATCCGCTGGACGTGCTGGTGGTTACCCCTTACCCGGTAGCGCCAGGCTCGGTTATCCGCGCCCGTCCGGTTGGCATCCTGAACATGACCGACGACGGCGGCGGTGACGCCAAGGTCATCGCTGTTCCTCACGACAAGCTGTCGCAGCTGTACGTCGACGTGAAGGAATACACCGACCTGCCAGCCCTGCTGATCCAGCAGATCGAGCACTTCTTTGCCAACTACAAAGATCTCGAGAAGGGCAAGTGGGTCAAGATCGAAGGCTGGGATGGCGCTGACGCCGCCCGTGCTGCGATCACCAAATCGGTTGCTGCCTACAAAGGCTGATACCGGTTGTAAAAAAAACCCGCTCCGGCGGGTTTTTTTTTGCCCGAAGGGGCGACAGCACCTTCATTCGGTAAAAAGTCCTACGCAGTCCTACACCAACGCCCTACAAGCAGGCACTTTTCGTACAAATTCCGTCAACAAGCGGTTCATTTCCTTGCGGGTACCCCGTCGCTACACTCGCCCCCATGAACACTTCCGGCGACCGCCTCAAAACCCTTCTCCACGAATGTGGCCTGTCCGCTTCTGATTTCGCCGCTCAGCGCAGCGTCACACCGCAGCACGTCAACAACTGGTTCAACCGCGGCGTACCCCTGGCCCGCCTGGACGAAATGGCCGACCTGTTCTGTGTGCATCGGCGCTGGCTACGCACAGGCGAAGGGCCCAAACACCCAAACCCGGTCCAGCGCAACCACCCGCCACGCCAGGCACCGGCCAACCCGCCCAGCCCACTGTCGGCACACCGTGCCCGGGAGCTGAGGGTGCCTTTTTACGAACTGCGAAACGGCCTGCTTGCGCCGGTGGCCAGCAAACACCTGCGCCTGCCGGCAAAAGCGCTGAAAGGGTTGGGTGTGCACGCCCATCACGCCATCTGCCTGGCCATGCCCGCCAGCAACATGGTCCCGCTTATTCCGCAGGAGGCCATCCTGGCCGTGGACCTGGGCATGACCCGGGTAATAGAGGGCGAAACCTATGCCCTGCTGCACAATGGCGTGCTCAGGGTAAACAACCTCAGCCTCGGCCCGCAGGGCACGCTGTACCTGCACAGCCATGACCGTCGCAATTACGCCGTCGAACGCTACACCTGCGCCCAGCGCCAGGCGCAGGGGCTGGAGATTATCGGTTGGGTATTCCACTGGTCGCATTTCCGCCAGCAGCGGCCCGGCTGAAACAACCTGTGCCATTTTTTGCTGGGCATCCTGCGCGTGCCCTTGTATGCTACGCCGCACATTAAGCCCCGACCGGCGCGAGCCGCGGTCCAGAGGGCTCGGCGATATCCCACACGGGCATCTGCCATCTCTTTCAGGCCCTTGATGGCCACACAGTTAAGGCGATTGCGGCTTACCATAAATTAGTCGGAAGCGTCCCCGAGAAGCCGGCCACAAGCCGGCTTTTTAATGCCCGCAAAAATATCGGGGCGCTGGCGAAACCTTCTGCGCCAACGCCCTCTGCGGCCTTCAGAACCGCGTCACTACCCCCACCCGCAGCGTGCGCCCCGGCGCCGGCATGAAGCTTTGCGCCAGCGGGTCCAGATAGTAGCGATCGGTCAAGTTCTGCAGCGAGGCATTCACCTCGGTGTTCTCGAGCAACTTGTATTTCAGGAACAGATCGAACAGCGCAACCGAGCGGTATTCGATCTGCGGCGTGGTAGCACCGGACTGCCAGGGCTTGTCGAGGGTACTGGTCGGCCCGGAGGTGTAGGTCACCCGGCCACCCACGGTCAATGCCTCGTCGAGGAAGCGCACGCCGCCAGTCAGGTTGGCTGAAAACCGTGGCGGGTTCTGGGTGTTGGTGTAAGAGCCCATGAAACTGCCCGGCGTACAGTTGGGCGTGTTCTCGGTCTTCTGGTACGGGTTGGCGGTAGCGCGGAGTTTGCCGGCGAAGTCCGCATCGCAGGTCTCGGTCTTGAGGTAGTAGGTGGCCGAGAGGTCGGCAAACACACGGCCGGCATCGTAGTGTGATTGCAGCTCAAGGCCGCGGGTGCTGAAGCTGTCGGTGTTGCTGAAGGTCATCAGGCCCCAAAGCCCCGGGCTTGGGTCGTAGTAACGGGTGATGTAGTTCTTGATCACGTTGTCGAAGTAGGCAAGCTTGACCGCGGCCGAATCGTGCTCGGTCAACAGGTTGTCGCGCAACGCACTGACGCCGATCTCCCAGCTCTGCGAGCGTTCGGGCTTCAGGCTTTTACCGGGGGAGACTTGCTGGGTACCCTGGCTGGTCTCGAACAAAGACGGCAGGCGCAGGCCCTGGGTGTAGGTGACATAGAAGAACGTGTCGGGCATCAGCTCGACGTTGATGCCGAATGCCGGCGAGAAGCCGCCGCCACTGCTGCTGCCCTGCGGGCTATGGTCGTAGCCTGTGACTACGCTGCTGATGCCTTCGGTACCGACCTCCACGCTGGTCGCGCCGAAGTCGTTGAAACGCACGCCATTGAACGGCTCGTTGCTGTTGCCAAAGACGATGCCGTTGTTCAGCCTGGGGTCGGTGGCATCGGTGTACTGGCCGTTCTGGTCAGGGAACCAGGTCATACTGCCCCAGCCTTTCGGGCCACTCGCCGAGATGTATCGTACCTCGCGGTCCTGACGCCGGGCGGTGGCCAGCACGGTGTTGTCCCTAGTGCGGAAGTGGCTGTAACGGCCACCGCCCCACAGGGTCAGTTGCTCGATCGGCTGGTACTCGAGCTTGCCGTTGAAGTTGAACTCCTGCCTGGAGGCATCGCGCAGGGTGCGGTTGGCATCGATGTCATGCTGGGTGATAAGCACACTTTTCTGCGGTTGCAGGTCTTCGAGCTGGAAAGCGCCGCCCAGGTCGAGCTTGAAGTCGCCATGGGTCGTCTCGAACCGGGAGACGTTGTTCAGGTCGCCACCAATACGGCGGTTGTCCTGGCGGGTCCAGCTGCGGTCAGAACGAAACAATTGCGAAGCAGGCGCCGTCCAGGCTGAGCTCAAGGTGCTGGTTTTGGCGTCTGTCATCCACAGGTTGCTGGTCAGGTCGACCCAGGGGTTACCGGCAGGCAGGTAGTGGTAGCGCGCCGTGTAGGTGTCGATCTTCACCTCGCCCAAGGGGTACTGGTAGATACCCGCGGTGCCGAAACGATAGATGTCGGAAGGCATGATCTCGGCAGTGCGACCGTCGTAGCGGCGATAGCCCAGGTCCAGCGTATGGTCGTCGGCTATCCGCCAGGTTGCCTTCAGCAGGTACGAGTCGGTTTTCGATGAAGAGTTGAGCACTTCTTCGCCGGCGTTGTAGGTCATTGCCACGCTTGGCTGCTCCCGGCCGTCTTCGTCATGGATGCGGTAGCGGTCCTGGCCTTTCTTGCCGGAAAAGTAGTTGCCCTGGTTACGGTGTGCATACGCCGCCACCACGTCCAGCCGCTCTGTGGTAAAGGCAAAGGCAGCGCTGCCAGACTCAGCCTCGGAGCCAAACAGGCTGCCCCGGCTGTCGCGTGGCGGCGCGGTCAGGCTTTCATCCCTGGAGCTGGCGCTGCGGTGGGCGGGGGCTACGCCGTTGTCCCAGAAATCACCCTTGAGGCGCACGCCGACCTGGTTGCCGTCCACCAGAATGTCCTGCACACCGATCGTCTGCATCTCCACCGTGCCGCCTATCGCCCCGGACTTGGTCGACGGCCCTTTGTTCACGGTCAGACTGCTGATCAGGTCGGGATCGATATAGCTGCGCTGCTGGGTACCGCCATAACCTCGATAGACATCCAGGGCCTGCTCAGAACCATCGACCTTGACCGCCACCCGGCTCTGGCCCTGGATGCCGCGGATGTTGACGTCCAGGGCACCGCCATTGCGGGTGTCACCAACCTGCACGCCAGGGATACCGTTGAGCAGGTCGCCCGCAGACACCCGGCCGAAGCGGTCGATCTGCTCGCTGGTCAGGTGCACTGACGAACGTGGCGCTCTGTAGGTTTCCACCTCTGGGCCCTGCGCGGCGGCCTCGACCATGGTCGGCGACAACTCTGCTGCTGCACGGGCAGCGGTGCCCTGCGCCATCAACACGTAGGTGCCGGTAGCACTTGGCACCAGCCGCAAACCGGTATTGGCGAGCAACCGCTGCATGCCCTCGCTGACCGTATACCGCCCTTTCAAGGCGGGCGCTGTTCGCCCGCGAATCAGGTCAGGCTCGTACGACAGCAGCAGCCCGGCCTGGCTGCTGAAGCTGCCGAGGGCTGCCCCCAACGGGCCTTGGGCAATGTTGTAGTCAAGCAGCGTGGCGTCGTCCAGGCGGGTAGCCGTGAGCGCAGCCTTGTGGGCATCCTCGGCCAAAACCGCGCTGCTGTGCAGCAGGCCTGAAGCGCAGCAACTGGTCAGCGTGCAACGCAGCACAAAGTTGATGGGCGACAGGCAAGGCCGAGGGCGCGGAGCAGGTGAAGGACAACGTACTGGGAGCATGGTTTTCTCGCTCGTAGGGTTCGCGCCCACCACTGGCAGCGGGCTAGTTACCTCCTCTGTCGCACGAGATCGAAAAAAGGATATGAATGGCTAGGAAGCGTCCGAATTTACCGAACTGGCCTTGTGACTTGAGCAATTCTAGTGATAATGGTTTGCATTTGCGACAGCCCATGTATCAATTCAATCGACGATGAATGCCCCCTTCTCCCCGCCTGACAGTACCGAGCCGTGCAGTATCGAAACGCTGTACATCGAGAACCACGCCTGGCTGCGTAACTGGCTTGCCTACCGGCTGAGGTCATGGGGGCGCGGGGTGGCCGACGATCTGGCCCAGGATACGTTCCTGCGTGTGCTGGCCAGCCGCGAGGGCGCGCGGGTCGAGCCGATTCGTCAACCCCGCGCCTACCTCACGCGCATCGCGAACTGCGTGCTGGTGAGCTGGCGGCGCCGGCAGTCGCTGGAGCAGGCTTGGCTCGAAGCGCTGCTGTTGCTGCCAGAGCCCGAGTATCCGTCGCCTGAGCTGCAATGTGTGATCCTCGAGACCCTGCATGAGATCGACGCAGTTCTGCACAAGCTGCGACCGCGTGCAAGGCAGGCATTCCTGATGGCGACCCTGGACGGCATGAAGCACAAGGACATCGCCGTGGCCTTGAACATAGCGCTGCCGACGGTGAAGAAGTACATCCACGACGGCTACCTGACCTGCCTGACGCAGATGCCCGATGACTAACGGTACTGCAACGCCCGACGATACCATCGCGCAGCATGTGCTTGCCCAGGCAGCCTCGTGGCTGATGCTGATGCAGGAAGGGCCGCTGCTGCCTGCCCAGCAGCTCGAACTGGAACGCTGGCGGCTTGCCAGTGATGAGCACGAACGTGCGTGGAAAAGGGCGCAGCGCCTGCTTTCACGCCTGGGCAGCCTGCCGCCAACGCTGGCCAGGCACACCCTGCAACGCCCCCCGGGCAGGCGCGCGGTACTGCGCGGGCTGGTTCTGCTGATGGGTGCCGCACCGCTTGGCTGGTGGGGCTGGCGCTCGCAGGCCGGGCGTTTTGCCAGTGATTACCATACGGCTGTGGGCGAGCGCAGACACGCGCGGCTGGCCGATGGCACGCAGATCATCCTGAATACCGACAGTGCCCTGCAGCTGCTTTTCGATAGCGCGCAACGGTTGCTGCATCTGCGCCGTGGCGAGGTGTACATCGTGACCGCTGCCGACCCACGGCCGCTGATGGTGCAGACCGTGCATGGGCAGTTGCTTGCACTGGGCACGCGGTTCAGCGTGCGTCAGCTGGCCGATGAAACCTTGCTCGAGGTGTACGAAGGCGCCGTGCAGGTACGACCCGAAAGCACCAGCGTGACGGCAGTCGAGAACATCATTCGCGCCGGGCAGCAGGTTCGATTCACCCGGAAGCGTCTGGGCCTTGTCGGGGAGGTGCGTGAAACCAGCCTGGCGTGGCAACGCGGCTTGCTGGTGGCCGATGACATGCCATTGCAACAGTGGGCGCAGGCATTGATGCGCTACGCCGACCAGCGCCTGGAGTGCGACCCCGCGTTGAGCGAACTGCGGGTGTCTGGCACCTTCCCGGTCGATGATATGCCGCTGGCGTTGGCCATGCTGGCCCAGACCTATGGGCTGCAGGTTCGCCAAGCTGGTGGGCGCCTGGTTATCAGTCGGTGATCGGGGCGCCCGTCGTCAGTCATTTGGGGCGCGCGGGCTTGCAGAGGGTGTCAAACTGCTCTTCAGGAACTCCTCGCGCACCTGATGCATCTGCAAGTGTGTTTTCCCGGTCGCATAATCCAACCCCGCAAGCCCCATTTCCAGCGCCAGCTCGGGATGCCGGGCAGCATGACGAATACGGTCTGCCAGGCTGGACGGGTTCCCGGTTTCGAACGTCAGCGCGTTGTGCTTGCTGGTTATGTCCAGGACCCCGGATGTGTCAGAACCGATGACGGGAACGCCCTGGCTGAATGCGTCAAAAATGATTCGGGGTTGTTCCTGTTTCAATGTCGGCACCAACAGCCAGTCATGTTGGGCAATGATCCTGAAAAAATCTTTGCCGTAATCAACCGCGTCCTGGAACCTCACCTCGACGCCGCCACGCTTTTCGGCAGCAAAGCGTCGGCAGTGCTCTTTCAAATCACCATCACCCATCAGGGTGACGGTGATATCAACGTCTTCGGTTTTCAGCTGTTCAATGGCTTCAAGGACTACCAGTACACCTTTATCCAGAACAAGGCGGGATGGGTAAAGCACGTTGAGTGTGCGGCTGCGCCTGACTTCAAATCTATGTCTGACGGCCTCAGGGGATGCCATGAATTTCTTGTCGAGCCAGCTGGCAGGGTTAATTAACGTGCGACTGTTATTGCTCCCAAGAAAATATTCCTTGTAGAAGGACTGGGTAAAAATCCTGGCATTCGCCAACTTCAGGCAGCACTTCAATAACAGGGTGTGCACGTGGTGTTCGATGATTGCTCTGAGGGTTCGCGCCTGCCCCTGAGCCAACATCCAGAATGAAGACTCTATGACAATTACCCATTGGAAGCGGAACAACGGCTTGAGCGGCAATAGGTAAAAGGACAAGGGAAATGCCCAACCGGCGCCGTCAGAATGAACGATCCGGGCATGCTTGCAGGCATTGATGACGGTTATGAAATTCGGAAAAAAGTTCTTTAATACTGACGAAAGCCCATAGTCTTTGCGCAACCCATAGAGCCATTTAACATCCAGATGGCTAATGCTTTGCAGCCCGTCGACGTTGCCGCCTCTCTCGACAGGGCAGCACATGCCGAAGTTTTCTATGTAGGTGAGGTGAAGCTCTATATCTTTGACCCACAAGGGGTCTGTAAACAAACCACCTTGCTCGTCTACGACAACAGGAATACGGGTGAACAACATGTATGGGTCTTCAATCATATTCCCCTCACAGGGATGCCAGGACACTAACTTTCAAATTGTTTACATGGGGCTTACTCCTCAATACCAGCCGTCCATCTCAACAACGTTGTAGCGTCCTTGCAGACCTCCTGCGTACGCAGCAAGCGCTCCGTTCGAGTTCACTCTAGTGCGCCTTCACAGATTGCACACGCGGTGTAGCAACAATTTCTCATCGTTTGCCGCTCCTACAGGGACCGCACGCGTACCGGAACGAACCGATCAGAAATCGTAACGCGCGCCAACCATCATGCTGCGCGACGGCCCGTAGAAGTTGAACGTGGACGTCGACCCCACCCGCGACAGGTAGTCCCGGTCGAACAGATTGTTGACGTTGAAGGTGGCCGTCAGCTTCGAGGTAACCGGGTACGACAGCATCGCGTCAACCGTGGCATAGCCGGGTGCATCGATACGCACGCCACCGTTCTCGGAATAGAAGCTGCTCATCGCGGATACACCGCCGCCAATGGCCAGGCCGGTCAGCGGGCCTTGGCTGATGGTGTACTTGCTCCACAGCGAAGCCTGGTTGCGCGGCATGATGAAGAAGGTGGTTTCGGCGTCACCCTTGAGGGTTTCGGTTTCCATCCAGGTGTAGCCGGCCAGCAACTCCCAGTTTGGCGTCAGCTTGCCGCTCACTTCCACTTCCGCGCCTTTGACGCGGGTCTTGCCGGAGGCAATCGAGAAATTGGTGTCTACACCATCCTCGTCATATTCGGTGGTGGCGCGGTTCTTGTCGGTCAGGCGGAATACCGAGAAACGGGTATTCAGGTCGCCGCCAAAGTAGCTGCTCTTGAGGCCGAATTCGTACTGCTCGCCTTCACGCGGCTTCAGCACCCGGCCGTTGCTGTCGGTGTCGGACTGCGGCTTGAACACCTGCGAGTAGCTGGCGTACAGCGCATGGTTCTCGGTCAGGTCGTAGACCAGGCCGCCATACGGCGTGAAGTGGCCGTCCACGCGCTTGCTGTCGTTGGTGCTGGCACCGCTGCTCAGGGTGGTGGTGTAGAAATCACCGCGGTACCAGCTGAAGCGGCCACCGGCGATCAGCGCCAGGCGCTCGATCGGGCGGAAGGTGACCTTGGAATACAAGCCATACTCCTCTTCCTGCATGCCGGTCTCGGTGCTGTAGTTGGGCGACGGTTTGGCGAACTGCTTGGGCGAGTAGGTGTTGACGTTGATGGCGCCCAGGTTGGTGCTGCCGTTGAGGTACTCGGTGTCGTAGTTCTTGTAGTCGGTGCCGACCACAAACTCGCTGACCTGGCCAAGGGTTTCGAACGGCTGGCTGTAGCTGGCGTCCAGCGAGTAGGTGTCCTGGGTGAAGTCGCGCGCGCTGGCGCGCTCGGAGTTGGCACCGGTGGTGGCATTGGTGGCGGTGAAGGCGTAGAGGTAATTGGTGTCGCGGTGTGAACCACGCGCCGCGATACGGCCATAGCCGCCGTTGTCGAAGCGGTGGGTCAGCTCGGCGACCAGGTCGGTGGTCTTGCCGTCGAAGTAGTTCCAGTCCGCCCCCAGGAAACGGGAACGGCTGAAGTCGGGCACATCACCGGACAACGTTGCCGGGTAGCCATTGTGCGGTGTGATGTTCTTCACTTCGTGCATCAGGCCGAACGACAGCGTGGTGGCGTCGTCCAGGTCGACGTCCAGCGCGCCGTAGTAGCTGTTACTGGTGTTGGCGTTGTAATCGACTTCGCCATTGGTGTCGTCACGGGACGCGACGAAACGCCCGCGCACGCGGCCGGCGTCATCCAGCGGCCCGCTCAGGTCGATTTCTTCGTGGTTGGTGTCCCAGGTGCCATAGCTGCCTTCGACGTGGCCCTGGAACTCGGCAGTCGGGCGCTTGCGCACCATGTTGACGATGCCACCCAGTTCACTGGTGCTGCTGAACAGCCCGGCCGGGCCGCGCATGATTTCGACACGGTCGAACGCCGCCAGCGACGGTACGGTACCGAAGATGCTGGCCATCGGCGCCGGCAGGCCGTCAATGTTGAATTCGCTGTACTCGTAGCCACGGGCGTAGATCGACGACCGGCCGCTGTCGTTGGTCAGGGTGCGCAGGCCGGCGGTGTACTTGGCCAGGTCATCCAGGTGTACGAACTGGCGGTCTTTGACGTAGTCCTGGGTGTATACGGTGATCGACTGGGGGATGTCCTTCAGCGCTGCTGGCGTCTTGGTGCCCACGGTCGCGGCATCGACGCTGTAGCCACCGGTGGCTTCCGAGGGCAGCATGTCGTACAGCCGGTTGCCTTCGATGGTCAATGCCGGCAGGTCGAGCGAGGTGTCCTCGGCTGCCGCCTGGGTCGCTACCGTTTCGGCCAGTGCCGACACCGAAAACGGCGCCAGCAACCCCAGCACCAGCCAGCCCCGAGCCCGTCGCGAGCTCCCCACACCTTTGAAACCGTTCATGACACACCCTTCGCCCAAATGATAGTAATTCGCAAACGAAACAAGTTGCTTTTTGCGAACGATACCGGAGGGAAAACGGGGGCGCAGCAGGATTAACCTTCTTAACACACCCAGGCGTTGCCCTCCCTTGCTGGCAATGGGATGATTCGTAACTGATACAGGTTCTCATTCAAGGCTCCCCGTGCCCACCTCACTTCTCCTCGCCGAAGACGACGCAAGCCTGCGTCAGGACCTGGAACGCCATTTCCTCAAACGCGGTTTCCGGGTACACGCCTGCGCCACGGGTACCCAGGCCCTGGACGCCATTCGGCAAACACCGTTCGAACTGGTGTTGCTGGACATCATGCTGCCGGGTATCGATGGCCTCAGCCTGCTCGACGAATTGCGCCGGCAGCAGGCGGTGCCGGTCATGCTGATGTCGGCGCTGGGCGCCGAGCAGGACCGCATCAGTGGCTTTACCCGTGGTGCCGACGACTACCTGCCCAAGCCCTTCAGCCTGGCGGAGCTGGACGCACGGGTCGATGCCTTGCTGCGGCGCGTGGCATTTGATCGCGGCACGGCGCTGCGTGCCGACGTCGGCGAAGTGATGCTGGACCACGACCGCCAGGACGTTATCCACAACGGCAATGCCGCTGGCCTCACCGCATCCGAATTCCGCTTGCTGGTGACGCTGCGGGCGCATCCCGGCGAAACCTTGAGCAAACCCTTCCTGTACCAGACCGTGCTGCACCGGGCCTATACCCGCCTGGACCGGGGCCTGGACGTGCACGTGTGCAACCTGCGCCGCAAACTGGCCGACATCAGTGCCCAGCACCTGCAGATCCAGGCCGTGCGCGGGCAGGGGTATATCCTGGTCGACACGGAACAGCCCTGATGCGTCGCCACCCGTTGCTGTGGAAACTGGCCGTACTGCAGGTCAGCTTCTGCCTGTTGCTGATCTGGCTGATATGGACCTGGGGCCTGTCGGTGGAGCGCAGCACCTATTTTCTGTCCCCGGCCGACCAGGATTACCTGGCGCGCTATGCGCAACAAGCTGAAGACGCCTGGAACCAGGGCGGTGCGGTAGGCGCCGAGGCCTGGCGCAGGCAACTGGAACAGGCCGAGGACACCTGGGTGGCGGTGATCGGCCCACACCTGCAAAGCCTCGGCACCACGCCGCTGAGCGCCGAGGAGGCCAGCCACCTGACCTTCATGCGCAAACTGGACTGGCCCATGAGCCGGCGCCTGCAGGATGAGCTGCCCTACGTGAGCATCGAATTCCCGCAACACCCCGAGCGCGGCCGCCTGGTGCTGCAACTGCCCGAACGCCTGCTGCCCACCGGCCTGACGCCATGGACCCATGTGATCACCCACGGCGTTGCACCTGCACTGCTCGCCCTGCTACTGGGCCTGGCGTTGTACCGGCATTTAGTCGTACCACTGAACCGCCTGCGCGACCGCGCCGACGCCCTGCGTGCCGATGACCTCGATAGCCCCGCCCTGCCCCTGCTGGCACGCCGTGACGAGCTGGGTGAACTGGCACAAGCCTTCGAGCACATGGCCGGGCGCCTGCGCCAGAGCCTGGAGCAACAGCGCCTGCTGCTGCGCACGCTGTCTCACGAACTGCGCACACCCCTGGCACGGTTGCGAATCGCCCATGACAGCGACTTGCCGCCGCTGCAGTTGCGCGAGCGCCTGGACCGCGAAGTCGCCGACATGCAGAAGCTGCTGGAAGACACGCTGGACCTGGCCTGGATGGACACCGAACAACCCAGCTTGCCGACCGAGCCGATACTGATGGTTTCCGTATGGGAGGCACTGTGCCAGGACGCCTGCTTCGAAAGTGGCTGGGACCGTGCACGCCTGCCGTGTTCACTCGGCACCGATTGCCTGGTACAGGCCCATCTGGACAGCCTGGCCCAGGCCCTGGAAAACCTGATGCGCAATGCCATTCGCCACTCGCCGGCCGAGGGCCGGGTCAGCCTGGAGGGCTGGCGTGAAGGCGACTGCTGGCACCTGCGCCTGAGCGACCAGGGCCCCGGCGTACCTGACGCCGACCTTGAACGCATCTTCAAGCCTTACCAGCGCCTGACCGACAGCGGCGCGGGCTTCGGCCTGGGCCTGGCCATCGCCCGCCGCGCCATCGAGCTGCAAGGCGGCCGCTTGTGGGCCAGCAATGGCCGCCCTGGGCTGTGCCTGCACCTGACCTTGCCGATGGCCAGGGACTGTTTAGAAAGTTAATGCGCTTTACGCTCAATCAGGACTGATTATCATCTGGGCGTTCCAGCCTTGCGTTCCTCGCAAAGCCCTGACGAGACGCCTGATGAGCAAGATGACCCTGACGCTGGCTTTGGCACTGGCCCTTGCAGCCCCCGTTGCCCTGGCACAGCCCGAGCGCAACCAGAAGATGGACACCTCGCTGCTGCAGCGTCAGGACCTGGCCTACCGCTTCACCCAGCTCGACCTGGACTCTGCGGATGGCCAGCGTCATTACCGTTTGTGGGTCGGTAAGCCGAACCGCCCGGCGCCAGCATCGGGGTACCCGGTACTGTGGATGCTCGACGGCAATGCTGCGCTCGGCGCGCTGAACAGCCAGCAACTGGCCAAACTGGCCGCCGGCCAGGCGCCCTTGCTGGTGGCCGTGGGGTACCAGACCGGGCAGCGTATCGAGCGGGCGGGGCGGACTTATGACTATACCCCGGCGTTGCCTGGGCAGGCCGAGCAGCGTGACCCGCTGACCGGCCTGCCCAGTGGTGGCGTGGATGCATTTCTGGATCTGCTGACCGAGCGCATGCGGCCGATGGTGGCCGGGCTGGCCCCCATCGACCTGCAGCGACAGACGCTGTGGGGCCACTCCTACGGCGGGCTGGCCGTGCTGCATGCGCTGTTCACCCGGCCCGGGGCGTTCAGTGACTATGCGGCGGCCAGCCCTTCGCTGTGGTGGCATGACGGGGCAATCGTGCAGGAGGCACAGGGCCTTGAACAACGGTTGGGCAGCAACCCTGTGCGGCTGCTGCTGATGCGCGGTAGCGAGGAACCTGCCAACCCCAGGGCGCAGTTAAAGGGCGATGTCGAGAAGCCTGCACGAGAACTGGCGGCAGACCTGGCCATGGTACAAGGCCTTCAGGTGCGTTTCGAAAGGTTCGAAGGGCTGGGCCATGGGGAAATGCTGGGGGCCTCTTTGCAGACGGTGGTCGAGCAGCTGGCCAGATAACCGCCTATCCGGCTCCGGCCTGCTGAGCCCTCGTAGCATCAGGGATAGGTGTACTTGAGCAGGTACTGGCTCAGGTCGCGGAAGGCATCCCTGGAAATCCGCGGTACCAGGTCGGTGCTACGGCCAAGGGTCTTGCAGCAGGCCATGACCATCTGTTGGCGCACCGGCTCATCAAGCATGCCGGCATGCACAACCTGGAAGAATTGCAGGTAGGTGCCAGAGTCGTTGCCTTCAGGGCTGCGCCGGATTTCAACCAGTGTGTCGTGGTAAGGCGCCCGGAAAAAGGGCTGGCCATCGTAGTCCGCCTGGGGAGTCAACACACCAGGGGCATCACAGATGCTGTGGCACAGCACCTTGCTCTGCTGATCCGTTTCGAAGCCACGCTCATAAAGCGTGACCTGCGAACCAGGGGCCTGCGTACAGGCGTGTTCGAAAGCGTTCAGGATCTTTTTGGCATTCGCCTGTGAGGCCTGGATCTGCGACAACGCCACGAATCGCTCGATTTCGCCCTTGGCAACGCTCTTCACACCGCGGTCGAGGGTCGCCCAATGGCTGAATTCCACCTTGCAGGCGATCATGTGAATCTCGAAGCGGTAACCCGCCTCTACGGCTGCAGGCGGGAAACCGGCGAATGCTTCGTCGTCCAGTGCCGTTTCCATGATGATGTTGTAGCGGTTGGCGAAAGCGTACCCAAAAACCTTGCCGCTCAATGCCCTGATGAAGGCTTCGGTGTGCTCGTATACGTGCAGCACACCGTGCTCGCTCATTTCGGTGTAGTGCGGGTGCAGCTTGCGAAATTCTGGCAGGTAAAGCCGCACATGGTTCTGGTAGCGCTCGCTGGGCAGCAGCTGCTTCTCCAGCAGGTAGGTCTTGCCTGACCCTTGCGCACCGGCAACGATCAGCATGTTCGGGGTGGGGTCACTTCCAGGTCCATCAGCTTCGCGCACTTTGTCGAACAATGCTTGGTCGAGCTGGGCGAAGGCATCATCGACGTCGCTGTCAGTGAACGGGTAAAGCGTGGCCATTTCTGCAATCCTCTGGTGTCTGCCCCAAGCGGGCTGCGCAACACTCTAGGAACTACCCCGGCGCACTGTGTGGTAGCCAGTTATGGCACTTCTCGCTACCCCTTCACACACACAACCTGGCGCAGTGTATGAACCACCTCTACAAGCGCCTGCTGGGCACGCATCACCGCCTCGATGTCTTTGTACGCCATCGGGATCTCGTCGACGACGTCCTTGTCCTTGCGGCACTCCACATGCGCCGTGGCACGCCGTTGGTCCTCGACGGTAAAGCGGCTTTTGGCCTTGGTCCGGCTCATCACCCGGCCTGCGCCATGGCTGCAGGAACAGAACGACTCCTCGTTGCCCAGCCCACGCACGATGAAGCTCCTGGCCCCCATCGAGCCCGGGATGATGCCCAGTTCCCCCTTCTGTGCCGACACCGCCCCTTTGCGCGTCACCAGCACTTCGCGGCCAAAATGCTGCTCACGCTGCACGTAGTTGTGGTGGCAGTTCACCGCTTCCAGGCTGGCCTCGAACGGTTTGCCCAGCGCCTTGCGAGCAGCGCCGACCACGGCCAGCATCATCAGCTCGCGGTTCTGCCGGGCGTACTCCTGCGCCCACTCCACCGCTTCGACATAGTCGGCGAAATGGCGGCTGCCTTCTTCGAAGTACGCCAGGTCCTCGTCTGGCAGGTTGGCGAGGTGCTGGCGCATGTCGGCCTGGGCCAGCTCGATGAACAGGTTGCCGATGGCATTGCCCACACCGCGCGAGCCGCTGTGCAGCATGAACCAGACGCGGTCGGCTTCATCCAGGCACACTTCGATGAAGTGGTTGCCACCGCCCAGTGTGCCCAGGTGGTGGCGGTTATTGGTCTTTTCCAGCCGCGGGTATTTGTCGGTAATGGCCTTGAACCGCCCGGCCAGCTGGCCCCAGGCCTTGTCCGCCTTGGCCGGCACATCGGCCCAGGCGCCCTGGTCACGTTTGCCGAAGCTCTTGCCATGCGGCACCGCCTGCTCGATGGCACTGCGCAAGCCATGCAGGTTGTCTGGCAGGTCACGCGCGTGCAGCGAGGTGCGCGCGGCGATCATGCCGCAGCCGATGTCCACGCCAACCGCAGCGGGGATGATCGCGCCGACCGTAGGGATCACGCTGCCGATGGTCGAGCCCTTGCCCAGGTGCACGTCGGGCATCACCGCCAGGTGCTTGAAGATGAACGGCATCCTGGCCGTGTTCAGCAGTTGTTGGCGGGCCTCGTCTTCGACCGGCACGCCATCGGTCCACAACTTGATCGGCTTGCCACCGGCGACCTGGAGAATATCCATGGGCTTGTTCCTCGAATGCATGACGGCATGATACCGCCAAAGGTCGTAGAGCCGTGGGTTGCCAGCGGGGTGGCAAGGTGCGGTATGCTTGGGCGGTCTTCAGGGCGGGGTGAAAGTCCCCACCGGCGGTAAATCGAAAGATGAGCCCGCGAGCGCCCCGGCCATGCCGGGGGTCAGCAGATCTGGTGCAACTCCAGAGCCGACGGTCATAGTCCGGATGAAAGAAGGCGTCAGGCAGGGGCCATCCGGGCGCCCCTGCGCGCGCATTTTGTTCGCCCCGAGACGTTCATCGATCATTCACGAGGAGCGTTTCATGTCCACCCGTAACCATCCGCAATTCCCCGCTGTTTCCGCCGCCATCGCCGCCTTCCAGGCCGGGCGCCCTGTGCTGCTGCTTGACGATGACGACCGCGAGGACGAAGCGGACATCATTGCCGCTGCCGAAAACATTACGCTGCAGACCATGGCCATGATGATCCGCGACTGCAGCGGCATCGTCTGCCTGTGCCTGGACGAAGCCACCGTCGACGCACTGCAACTGGCGCCAATGGTGCAGAACAACCAGGCCCGCCACGGCACCGGCTTCACGGTCACCATCGAGGCTGCAGAAGGCATCACCACCGGGGTTTCTGCCCAGGACCGCATCACCACCATTGGCGCGGCACTGCGCTCCAGCGCCGAACAGCGTCATATCGTCAGCCCGGGGCATGTGTTCCCGCTGCGCGCCCGCAATGGCGGGGTGCTGACCCGCCGTGGGCACACCGAAGGCTCGGTGGACCTGGCGCGCCTGGCCGGCCTGCGCCCCGCGGCAGTGCTGTGCGAGCTGATGAACCCCGATGGCAGCATGGCGCGTGGCGAGCAGGTGGCGGTTTATGCGCGGCAGTACAACTTGCCGGTGCTGACCATCGAGGAGCTGGCGCGGTACCGCGAGGCGATGCTGGAACGGGAAGCAGAGCCGGCCTGATCCTCCGGACAGGGCCGCTTTGCGGCCCTTTTGAGAGCGGCCTGTATGAGCCGGGCAGCTGTCGGAAGTTTGCTCCCCCCGCCCCGCTCTGCTAGTGTCGCGCCGTTCTGAATGCCACCGAGAAAGTCGCCATGGCCCGCAAAAAAGCCTCCCTCGATTTCGAGCAATCCCTCGCAGACCTGCAAGCACTGGTCGAGCGCCTGGAGAACGGCGAGTTGTCGCTGGAAGAATCGCTGGCCGCCTTCGAGCAAGGCATCGCCCTGACCCGTGATTGCCAGGGTGCCCTGGCCCAGGCCGAACAGAAGGTGCAAATCCTCCTGGAACGCGACGGCGAACTGGCCGCGCAGCCCTTCGACGCGGAGCCGGAAGCATGATTGGCACTTACCAGGCCAGCTGCCAGGCTCGGGTCGACGCTGCCCTCGAACCGCTGTTCGTTGCCCCGTCCAAAGAGCTGGAACGCCTTTACGCCGCCATGCGCTACAGCGTGATGAACGGCGGCAAGCGCGTACGCCCGCTGCTGGCCTACGCGGCCTGCGAAGCCTTGGGCGCCCCGGCCGAACAGGCCAACGGCGCGGCCTGCGCGGTCGAACTGATCCACGCCTACTCGCTGGTGCATGACGACCTGCCAGCCATGGACGACGACGACCTGCGTCGTGGCCAACCCACTACCCACAAAGCATTTGACGAAGCCTGCGCCATCCTCGCTGGCGACGGTTTGCAGAGCCTGGCATTCAGTGCCCTGCTCGACCCAGGCCTGAGCCCGCAGGCCGACGGCATTCGCCTGGCCATGGTCCAGGCCTTGGCCAAGGCTGCCGGCCCGGCAGGCATGGTCGGCGGCCAGGCCATCGACCTCGGTTCGGTAGGCCTGAAGCTGGACCAGCAGGCACTGGAGTTCATGCACCGGCACAAGACCGGCGCACTGATTGAAGCCAGCGTACGCCTCGGCGCCCTGGCCAGCGCTCGTGTCGAACAGGCGCAACTGGATGCCCTGCAGGTTTATGCACAGGCCATCGGCCTGGCATTCCAGGTGCAGGACGACATCCTCGACGTTGAGAGCGACACCGCCACCCTGGGCAAACGCCAGGGTGCAGACATAGCTCGTGACAAACCGACCTACCCGGCCCTGCTGGGCCTGGAAGCGGCCAAGGCCTATGCAATCGAACTGCGCGACCAGGCGCTGATCGCACTGCAAGGCTTCGGTGAAACGGCCGAGCCACTGCGGGCCCTGGCGCGCTACATCGTCGAACGCCGTAACTGATTGATTGGGGCCGCTGCGCGCCCCATCGCCGGCAACCCAGCTCCCACAGGTACCTCAGCGGCCTGTGATCTGTGAAGATCCTGTGGGAGCTGGCTTGCCGGCGATGGGCTGCAAAGCAGCCCCGTGCGACACCCGTCTGAATGGGCAGTATTTCCTACAATGGGGTAAACTGCCGCGTCTTCACACACCTATAACGACTCGCCTGATGCCCACGACGTTTCAAGAGATCCCCCGCGAACGCCCGGTCACGCCGTTGCTCGACCGCGCTGACACGCCTGCCGGCCTGCGCCGGCTGGCCGAAGCCGACCTGGAGACCCTGGCCGACGAACTGCGCCAGGAACTGCTCTACACCGTGGGACAGACCGGTGGGCATTTTGGCGCCGGTCTGGGCGTGATCGAGCTGACCATCGCCCTGCACTACGTGTTCGACACCCCGGACGACCGGCTGGTGTGGGACGTGGGCCACCAGGCCTACCCGCACAAGATCCTCACCGGGCGCCGTAACCGCATGCTCAGCCTGCGCCAGAAGGACGGCATCGCCGCTTTCCCGCGCCGCAGCGAGAGCGAGTACGACACCTTTGGCGTCGGCCACTCCAGCACCTCGATCAGCGCCGCACTGGGCATGGCCATTGCCGCCCGTCTGCAGAACAGCGCACGCAAATCGATTGCGGTGATCGGGGACGGCGCGCTGACTGCCGGCATGGCCTTCGAGGCGTTGAACCACGCCCAGGAAGTCAACGCCGACATGCTGGTGATCCTCAACGACAACGACATGTCGATTTCGCGCAATGTCGGCGGCCTGTCCAACTACCTGGCCAAGATCCTCTCCAGCCGCACCTACGCGAGCATGCGCGAAGGCAGCAAGAAAGTGCTGTCGCGCCTGCCAGGCGCCTGGGAAATCGCCCGCCGCACCGAGGAATACGCCAAGGGCATGTTGGTGCCGGGCACGCTGTTCGAAGAACTGGGCTGGAACTACATCGGCCCCATCGACGGCCACGACCTGCCGACCATGATCGCCACCCTGCGCAACATGCGTGACCTGAAGGGCCCGCAGTTCCTGCACGTGGTGACCAAGAAGGGCAAGGGCTTCGCCCCGGCCGAGGTCGACCCGATCGGCTATCACGCCATCACCAAGCTGGAGCCGGCCGACAAGCCTGCCGCGCCAAAGAAAGTCAGCGGCCCGAAATACTCTGCCGTGTTCGGCCAGTGGCTGTGCGACATGGCCGCCGCCGACAACCGCCTGGTGGGCATTACCCCGGCGATGAAGGAGGGCTCCGACCTGGTCGACTTCAGCGAGCGCTACCCGGAACGCTACTTCGACGTGGCGATCGCCGAGCAGCACGCCGTTACCTTGGCGGCCGGCATGGCCTGCGAGGGCAGCAAGCCGGTGGTGGCGATCTACTCCACGTTCCTGCAGCGTGCCTACGACCAGCTGATCCACGACGTGGCCGTGCAGAACCTCGATGTGCTGTTTGCCATCGACCGCGCCGGCCTCGTTGGCGAAGACGGCCCGACCCATGCGGGCAGTTATGACCTGTCGTACCTGCGCTGCATCCCGGGCATGCTGGTGATGACCCCGAGCGACGAGAACGAGCTGCGCAAGATGCTCAGCACCGGCCACCTGTACAACGGCCCGGCAGCCGTGCGCTACCCGCGTGGCACCGGCCCGAATGCGCCGATCAGCGGCGACCTGGAGCCACTGGAAATCGGCAAGGGCGTGGTTCGCCGCCAAGGCGAGAACGTCGCCCTGCTGGTGTTTGGCGTGCAGCTGGCCGAGGCCATGCAGGTGGCCGAGCAGATCAACGCCACAGTGGTTGACATGCGCTTCGTCAAACCGCTGGACGAGGCCCTGGTGCTGGAACTGGCTGGCAGCCATGCGCTGCTGGTGACCATTGAAGAGAACGCCATCATGGGTGGCGCGGGTGCTGCGGTGGGTGAGTTCCTGGCCAGCCAGGCAGTGCTCAAGCCGCTGCTGCACCTGGGCTTGCCCGACATCTACGTCGAGCATGCCAAGCCTGCACAGATGCTGGCTGAGTGCGGGCTGGATGCGGCCGGGATCGAAGCTTCGGTGAAGGCCCGCATGGCCATGCTCGGCTTGTAATCCCCGGGGCCGCTCTGCGGCCCATCGCGACACAAGGCCGCTCCCACATTGACCGCACCGCTCCCCAGGCTTGGGCAATACCTGTGGGAGCTGGCTTGCCGGCGATGGGGCCCTGACAGGCCGCACAACACAATCGCCCCAAGACTCGCCCACCTGTAGGAGCGGCCCTGTGTCGCGATCGAGGGCGCAGCCCTCGCAAAATGGTACTGCCCATGAAAGCCCCAAGCTTTGCTACATTGCTCTGCCTCCCCCTCCCCCTGCTGGCCGCCGAGCGCGACGACGCCCTCAAGCTCCCCGACGTGCTGATCAGCGCCAGCCGCCAGGTCGAGTCGCGCACCGCCACCAGTGCTGCAAACACCGTCTTCACCCGCACTGACATCGACCGCCTGCAACCCACCAGCGTCACCGACCTGCTCAGCCGCGTGCCCGGCGTGCAAGTGGCGCCTACCGGTGGCCGTGGCAGTCTGCCCGGCATCTTCATTCGCGGCACCAAGGCCGCACAAAGCCTGGTACTGGTGGATGGTGTGCGCATTGCCAACGCCACCTCCGGCGACAGCGGCCTGCAGTTTCTCGACGTTGACCAGATCGAGCGGGTGGAAGTGCTGCGCGGCTCGCGCTCAGCGGTGTACGGCAGCGATGCCATTGGTGGGGTAATCCAGATCTTCACCCGGCGTAGCAACGGCCCCGGCCTGCAGCCGCGCCTGCGAATGGCCGCCGGCAGCAACCAGACGTTCCAACGCAGCCTGGGGCTTTCAGGCGGGGATGGCGCAACCCGCTTCAACCTCGGCGCCAGCCTGGATGAAACGGCCGGCATCGACTCGACCGGGCCGTCCTTCGCCAGCGATGGCGGCCACGACGCTTACCGCAACAAGGCATTCAACCTGAGCCTGAGCCACACCTTCGGTGAGCGCTTCGAGGCCGGGCTGAACCTGCTCGACAGCCGTGGCCGCAGTGAGTACGACGAGCCGCGCGGTGCAAGCCCTCAAGTGCCGTATTCGAATTTCGCTGTCAGCAGCATAGGCAGCTACTTGGATGCTCAGGTCAGCGAGCAGTGGAATACAAGGCTCGAACTGGCGCATAGCGAAAACCGCGACGACAGCCGAGACAAGCTCAGGCATTCAAGCGCCCCGTTCAACACCTATCGCGACCAGGCAACCTGGCAAAACAATTTGGTCATGGATGAACGCAACAACCTGCTGCTGGGTGCGGATTGGTACGAAGACCGTGTGCACGCCAGCACCGACTTCACCGAAGACAGCCGCTGGAACCGCGCCGTCTTCGTCCAGCACCGCTACCAGGGCGAACGGTTTTCCACCGAAGTGGGTGTGCGCCATGACCGTAACCAGCAGTTCGGCGGCCAGACCACCTGGAGCGGCAGCTTGGCCGTACCGTTGAACGCACAGAATGATGTGCTGCTGTCCTACAGCGAAGGCTTTCGGGCGCCAACCTTCAACGACCTGTACTACCCCCAGTTCAGCAACCCGGACCTGGACCCCGAGCACTCCAGAAGCTACGAGCTGCAATGGCGCAGCCAGCTGACTGCGGACAGCCGCCTGGAAGCCTCGCTGTACCGCACCGACCTGCGCGATGCGATCGTGTTCGGCCAGGGCTCGATACCCCGCAACGTTGCCTCGGCCCGTATCAACGGCTTCGAAATGGCCTTGGCGCAACAATGGGGCGCCTGGCACAGCCAACTGGGCCTGGCACTGATCGATCCTCGTGACCGTGACAGCGGCCACACCCTCGCCCGCCGTGCACGCCGCACGCTGAGCCTGGACCTGGACCGTGAACTCGGGCGTTTCACCGTGGGCGCAGGCTGGCAAGCGGTCAGCGGCAGCTATGACGATGAGGCCAACCGCAACCGCATCGGCGGCTATGGCCTGCTCGGTTTGCGCGGTAGTTGGGCAGCCACTGACGAACTGAAACTGGAAGCGAAGCTGGATAACCTGCTGGACCACACTCACAGCCGTGCCCTGTACAGCTACGAGGGTGCCTACTATCCCTACCGCGAAGAAGGCCGCACGCTGTTGTTCAGCGTTACCTGGACGCCGGCGCTTTAGCCGCGAGCAACGCGCACAAGCGTGCGGTGGCTTCGATCATCTGCCCGCTGGGCCGCTCCAGACCTTTGTCGGGCACCACCAGCAAGCGGCCATCGGCAACCGCACGCAATTGCGGCCAGGCCTTCCAGCTCGCCAGTTGCGCTGGATCGCCAGCCAGGATGACCTGTGGGTTGCGCAGCAGCACAGACTCCACATTCACCTGCGGTGCCGGCTGGTTGAGGTCGGCGAACACATTGCGCGCCCCGCACACTGCCAAGGCATCGCTCACCACCTGCCGGCCACCCAGGGTGTACAACGGCTGGTCCCATACCTGGTAGAACACCTGCAATGGCTCGTCACGCCGGTACTGCTCACGTAACTGCTGCAGCCGCTCTCGCAGGGCCTGGGCGTACTGATGGCCTTGTTCGGCACGGCCGATACGCTCGGCGATGGCTTCGATCTGCGCGATCAACTGGTCGATATCATGGGGTTCCGCACTGAAGGTGGCGATGCCCAGGCGCTTGAGCTGGTCGCGCTGGGCGGGTGGCACGCTGCCCGGCCAGAGCAACAACAGCTCGGGGCGCAGGCTGAGCAGGCGCTCCATGTTCAGTTGCCCTTGGCGCCCAACCGACGGCAGGTCGCGCAGCGCTGCTGGCCGCTCGCCACCGTCGAGCACCCCCACCAGCAGGTCGTCGGCCCGCAGTTCGAGCATGATTTCAGTCATCGAGGGCGCCAGGCTGACCACCCGCAGGGGGTCAGCGGCCAGCACGGTGCAGGCGAACAGCGCCAGCAGGCCTGGCAGCAGGCGCATCAGCCGAGCTGGCGTGGAATGCGATAGAGGTACAGCACCACCACGGTAGACAGTGCCAGCAGGATTTGCGGCACCGCCTCAAGGCCGACCAGCACCGACAGCGCGGCGACCCAGGCCGGGAAGCAGGCGTACAACATGGCCATGCGCCGTACCCGGGCCAGTTCGATCCAGGCAGCGGGCTCTTCGCCCGTGCCGAGCACCTTGGAGGTGGCGATCAGTGCGCGCTTGTAGGCGCCGAAGCGCGGCAGGCTGAGGAACATGGTCGCCGCGCCGGCGATGAACAGTGGCATGGCCAGCACCGGGATCAGCGCGTCACCACCACCAAAGGCCCAGGCCATGACCGGCAGCGGCACCAGGCCCATCGCCAGATACTGCCACCAGGCCAGTGCCAGGCGCCGCTTGACCTCGGCACGGGTCACGCCTGGGGCACCTCGCCCTGGTGTTCATTGCCCAGCATGTGGCCGAGTTTGCCGGCCTTGGTCGCCAGGTAGTAACGGTTGTGCGGGTTGTGGCCGGTGTGCAGCGGCACACGTTCGGCAACCACGATGTTCATGTCGGTCAGCGCTTTGACCTTGCGCGGGTTATTGGTCATCAGTCGCAGGGCTTTCACACCCAAGTGCTCCAGCATCGGCAAGCAGATGGCGTAGTCGCGCTGGTCGGCGGCAAAGCCCAGGCGTTCATTGGCTTCGACGGTATCGGCGCCACCATCCTGCAGCTCGTAGGCGCGGATCTTGTTCAACAGGCCGATGCCACGGCCTTCCTGACGCAGATACAACAGTACCCCACGGCCCTCACGGGCGATGGCCTGCAGCGCGGCTTCCAACTGCGAACCGCAGTCGCAGCGCTGGCTGAACAAGGCATCGCCGGTCAGGCACTCGGAGTGCAGGCGCCCCAGCACCGGCTGGCCGTCCGCAATGTCACCCAAGCTGAGCACTACGTGCTCGCGGCCAGTGGCTTCGTCGAGGAAGCCATGCATGGTGAAGGTCGCGAATGGCGTCGGGAGTTTAGAGGCGGCAACAAAGACGACGGGCACGTTGTGCTCCTGGAATAAGTTGGAAATTTCTCGTGGGCCGATTGTATCAGCCGGTTGCAGGCTGTGGGCGGGCTGAATACCGCGGGTTAATATCGAAAAGTTCGATGCTTAGGTTAACCAGGCTCGGCCCTATCGCCGGCAAGCCGGCTCCCACAGGTACTGCACAGGATTCGAAGCTGTGGTGATCCTGTGGGAGCTGGCTTGCCGGCGATGGGGTGCAAAGCGCCCCTGCTTCAATGCGGTTTGCTGTCTGCAGTGAACGGATAAGGCTGTTTCCAGTGCTCGAAAATCGGCTTCAGCTCGCCGCTGCGCACCAGTTCGTCCATGCGCTTGTCGAACAGGTCACACAGCGCCTTCGCCTGGCCGTTGCGGGCAAACGCCAGGTACAGCGGCAGCTCGGCCACATGGGTACGACGGAAGCGCTCGGGCTGGGATGACTGGCTCAGGACATAATCGACTTCGGTCTGTGCATCGATGTAGAAGTCCACCCGGTCATGCTCGAGCATCGGCAGAATGCCTTCGCGACGCTGAATTTCACGGTATTCATGCACATCTGGCAGGTAGCTGCCGTAGTCGTAGCCGCGTACCCAGGCCAGGCGATACTTGCCCACATTCTGCGCAGTAGGCGCAGGTTTGCTGGCCAGCCCCAGGGCGTAGATGTGGTCCATGTCGAAGTGCCAGCGCGGGTACAGGTTGTCGGCATTCTCTTGCTTGTACGAGCCCACCCAGGCATCGGCTTCGCCACGTTTGACCAGCCCGACTGCACGGCTGTAGGGCGCGCTCTGCGGCACCACCTTGACCCCTGCCGGCTCGAACACCTTGCGCAGCACGTCCCAGGCCACCCCGGTACCGTCAGCGTTGGTGTAATCGAGCCACTCCTCACTGACCAGGTGGATCTGCTTCGGCACGCCTTCAGCAGCCGCCACCCATGGGGCAACGCTCAGCAGCATTGCCAACAGCAACGTCCTTATGGCCATTCACGCGCTCCCTGTTCAGGCAACCGCCCACACCAGAACCTGCATGCCCAGCCAGGCAAACACGCCGGCCAGGATATCGTCGAGCATGATGCCGACGCCCCCGTGCACATGGCGGTCGATCCAGCGGATCGGCCATGGCTTGAGGATGTCGAAGAAGCGGAACATCAGGAACCCTGCCAGCAGCCACTGCCAGCCTTCTGGCACCAGCCAGAGGGTGATCCACATGCCGACGATCTCATCCCAGACAATGCCTTCATGGTCGTGTACGCGCAAGTCATTGGCGACTTTGCCGCACAACCAGAAGCCAAACAGCATGCTCACGCCCAGCAATAGCCAGTAGCCCCAGTCAGGCAACATCTGCCACAACGGGATGAACGGTATGGCCACCAGCGAGCCCCAGGTACCCGGGGCCTTGGGCAAGGTGCCAGAACCAAAGCCAAACGCGATGAAGTGCCACGGGTTGCGCCAGACCGAAGGCGGAACGAACTCCGCAGGCACCTGATTGGGGTGATCGGTCACGGTGTCTCCCTAAAGTGTTGATAGCCCCGCTGAACGGGGGTGATGTCCCGGCCCTGCACGTCGCGCAAGGTCACGCCCTGCCCTTCGAGCACACGGCCAATGGTATGCACCTCGACGAGGCCGAGGCCAGCCAGAGGCGCCAGCGCCTCAGGCGGCAGCGTGAAGGCCAGCACGTAGTCGTCGCCACCGGTAAGGGCGGCCTGCACGGCAGCCTCGCGCCCGAGAAACGCCTCTACAGCAGGAGACACCGGCACCTGGGCCAGGTTCACCTCCAGTGCTACGCCGGACGCCTTGGCGATATGCCCGCAATCTGCGAGCAGGCCGTCGGAAATGTCCAGCGCCGCCGAGGCCCGGCCACGCAGCAGCGTGCCGAGGGTGAGCTGCGGCATTGGCGACCAGTAATGGGCCAGCAGCGGCTCGGCCTGCTCGGCAGGTGCCTCGCGTTCTCCCAGCACCAGCGGCAGCGCGCCGGCCGCCTTGCCCAGCACACCACCGACGCACAGCAGGTCGCCTGGGCGCGCACCGCTACGGCGCAACGCCTGGCCTGCCGGCACGCGGCCAAACACGGTGACGGTGATGCTCAGCGGGCCCCGGGTGGTGTCCCCCCCGATCAGGCTCATGCGGCAACGGTGGGCCATGCGGCTGAGGCCGTCGGCATACGCCGCCAGCCAGTCAGGGCCAACGTCCGGCAGGGTCAGGGCGAGGGTGAAGCCGATCGCAGTCGCGCCCATGGCGGCCAGGTCACTGGCGGCCACGGCCAACGAACGCTGGCCAAGCAGCAGCGGATCGCAGACAGCGGGAAAATGCACCCCGGCGACCAGGGTGTCGGTCGACACCGCCAGTTGCTCACCGGGGGGAAGGGCTAGCAGGGCGCAGTCGTCGCCGATACCCAGGGCCACGCCCTCGCCGCCCTGCGCACAAGGCGCGGCGGCGAAGTAATGGTTGATCAGCTCGAACTCACCCATGGCTCTACAGCGCCAGAATCAGCGCTTGTTCGCCTTGACTTCGGCTTCACGCAGCGACGGTGCCAGCTTGTCCAGCACGCCGTTGACGAACTTGTGGCCATCGGTGGCACCGAAGACCTTGGCCAGCTCGACACCTTCGTTGATCACCACGCGGTACGGTACGTCGACGCGCTTGATGAACTCCCAGGTGGACAGACGCAGCACGGCCAACTCGACCGGGTCGAGCTCTTCCAGCGTCATGGTCATGCAAGGCACCAGCGCCTTGTCGATTTCGCCCTTGATTGCCGGAACCCCATGCAGGATTTCACGGAAATAGGCACCGTCGACGTCGGTGAAATCGTTATCCACCCGGAACTGCGCTTCGATCTCGTTCAGCGAATGCTGCGCCATGTGCCACTGGTACAGTGCCTGGGTCGCGAGCTTGCGGGCTTCGCGGCGCTTGGCGCTTTTCGAGGGCTTGCCGGCATCCGCAGGTTTTGGATCGCGCGGGTTGAAACGATCGCTTTCGTCGCTAATCACTTGGCCTCCAACTGCGCCAGCAGGCTGACCATTTCCAGTGCGGACAGGGCAGCTTCAGCACCTTTGTTGCCGGCTTTGGTGCCGGAACGCTCGATGGCTTGTTCGATGGAGTCGACGGTCAGTACGCCGAAGGCCACCGGAACACCGAACTCCATGGACACCTGGGCCAGGCCCTTGGTGCATTCGCCCGCCACGTATTCGAAGTGCGGGGTACCACCACGGATCACGGCGCCCAGGGCGATGATCGCGTCGTAGGCGCCTTGCTGGGCGACCTTCTGTGCTACCAACGGGATTTCAAATGCGCCCGGGGCACGGATGATGGTGATGTCGCTTTCGCTGACACCGTGGCGTACCAGGGCATCAACGGCACCGCTTACCAGGCTTTCAACGACGAAGCTGTTGAAGCGGCCAACCACCAAAGCATAGCGACCTTTGGGGGCGATGAAGGTACCTTCGATGGTCTTCAGGGTCATTCCGATATTCTCATCTTCAAGAGCGAGGCCGCATACAAGCGGCCTCGACAGGGGTCTGGACTCGAGCAGAGGGCGTCAATGCCGCCTCAAGTCACTCGGAGGGCACGTATTCTACAACTTCCAGATCGAATCCGGATATCGCGTTGAACTTCATCGGCGAACTCATCAGGCGCATCTTGCGCACACCAAGGTCGCGCAGGATCTGCGAACCGGCACCCACGGTGCTGTAGGTGGTCGGTGCCTTGGCCGGTGCATCGCCTGCGCTTTCGCGGATGTGCGCCAGCAGCACGTCGCCATCCAGCGGGTGGCCCAGCAGCAGTACCACGCCGCTGCCGGCTTCGGCCACGGCGGCCATGGCAGCACGCAGGCTCCAGCGGCCTGGCTGCTTGACCAGCAGCAGGTCGCGCAGCGGGTCCATGTTGTGCACACGCACCAGGGTCGGCTCTTCGGCGCAGATCTTGCCCAGGGTCAGGGCCAGGTGCACGTCGCCTTCCACCGCGTCGCGGTAGGTGACCAGGTTGAACTCGCCCAGCTCGCTTTCCACCGGCTGCTCGGAAACACGCTGCACGGTGCGCTCGTGAATCATGCGGTAGTGGATCAGGTCGGCAATGGTGCCGATCTTCAGGCCGTGCTCGGCGGCGAACACTTCCAGCTCGGCGCGGCGCGACATGGTGCCGTCGTCGTTCATCACTTCGCAGATCACGCCGCTTGGCTCGAAACCGGCCATGCGCGCCAGGTCGCAGGCAGCTTCGGTGTGGCCGGCGCGGGCCAGGGTACCGCCGGGCTGGGCCATCAGCGGGAAGATGTGACCAGGGCTGACGATGTCTTCGGCCTTGGCGTCCTTGGCGGCAGCGGCCTGCACCGTGCGTGCACGGTCGGCGGCGGAGATGCCGGTGGTGACGCCTTCGGCGGCTTCGATCGACACGGTGAACTTGGTGCCGAAGCCCGAGCCGTTGCGCGGCGCCATCAGCGGCAGCTTCAGCGTTTCGCAACGCTCGCGGGTCATCGGCATGCAGATCAGGCCACGGGCGTGCTTGGCCATGAAGTTGATGTGCTCGGGCAGGCAGCATTCGGCTGCCATGATGATGTCGCCTTCGTTCTCGCGGTCTTCGTCATCCATGAGGATGACCATTTTGCCCTGGCGGATGTCTTCGACCAGTTCTTCGATGCTGTTGAGCGCCACGCGGCACCCCCTTCTCAATCAGGATTTCAAGAAGCCGTTGGCGGCCAGGAAGCTTTCGGTAATGCCACTGCCCTTGCTCGGTTCGGCAGCCTTGTCACCCAGCAGCAAGCGCTCCAGATAACGGGCCAGCAGGTCGACCTCAAGGTTTACCCGACGCCCTGCGCGGTAGTCGGCCATGATGGTTTCGGACAGGGTGTGCGGGACAATGGTCAGCTCGAACTCGGCGCCATTGACCTCATTGACCGTCAGGCTGGTGCCGTCGACGGTGATCGAACCCTTGTGGGCGATGTACTTGGCCAGCTCCTTGGGTGCACGCACACGGAACTGGATGGCGCGGGCGTTATCGCTGCGCGAGATGATTTCGCCGACGCCGTCGACATGGCCGCTGACCAGGTGCCCACCCAGGCGGGTGGTGGGGGTCAGGGCTTTCTCCAGGTTGACCTTGCTGCCGCTCTTGAGGTCGATGAACGCGGTGCGCTTGAGGGTTTCGACGCTGACGTCGGCCCAGAAGCCATTGCCCGGCAGTTCGACAGCGGTCAGGCATACCCCATTGACGGCGATGCTGTCGCCCAGCTTGACGTCACCCAGGTCGAGCTTGCCGGTTTCGACGTAGACGCGCACGTCACCACCCTTGGGGGTGAGGCTGCGGATGGTGCCGATGGATTCGATGATGCCGGTAAACATGGGGTCTTCCTCAAAAACGGTTTGCACGGGGCAAGCCCGGCATTATACGCCGGGTGCCGGCAGGGGGATGGCTGTGACCCGCCAGTCATCGCCCACTGCCCGCATTTCGGTAATTTTCAATCGCGGCGCTTCGCTCATCCTGTCCAGCGGCCAGTCCAGCAACGGGCGGGCCTGGGAGCCGAGGAAGGTGCCGGCAACGAACAGCTGATATTCGTCGACCAGGCCTTGGCGGGCAAAGGCACCGACCAGGCCGGCACCGGCTTCCAGCAGGATTTCGTTGACACCGCGAGCGGCCAGGGCCTGCAGCAGCGCCGGCAGGTCGACCTGACCATTGTCACCTGGCAGGCTCAACAATTCGTGGCCGGCAGCGGCATAGCGCGGGTCATCTGCGACAGCGGTCACCACCAGTGCCGGGCCAGCCTGGAAGAACGGCGCATCCAGTGGCAGGCGCAGGCGGCCATCGACCAGTACGCGCAGCGGCGTTCGGCTGAGAGCCAGGGCTGTGGTTTCGGCATCCAGGCCCAGCTCGGCGCCACGCACGGTCATGCGGGCGTTGTCGGCCAGCACGCTGGCAGCGCTGGTCAGCACCACGCTGGAGCGGGCGCGCAGGCGCTGTACCGCCGAACGGGCAGCCGAGCCGGTAATCCACTGGCTTTCGCCACTGGCCATGGCGGTGCGGCCGTCCAGGCTCATGGCCAACTTGGCGCGCACGAACGGCAGGCCAGTTTCCATGCGCTTGAGAAAGCCCGGGTTGAGTGCGCGGGCCTCGGCTTCGAGCACGCCACTGGCCACCTCGATACCGGCCTCGGCGAGGCGCCGCAGGCCTTGCCCCGCCACTTGCGGGTTAGGGTCCTGCATGGCTGCCACAACCCGCGCCACACCAGCCTTGACCAGCGCCTCGGCACACGGCGGCGTGCGCCCATGGTGGCTGCACGGTTCAAGGGTAACGTAGGCACAAGCGCCACGGGCACGCTCACCGGCCTGGCGCAGGGCATGCACTTCGGCATGCGGCTCGCCGGCGCGCACGTGCCAACCTTCGCCGACCACTTCGCCATCACGCACGATCACGCAGCCTACGCGCGGGTTGGGGTGGGTGGTATACAGACCCTTGCGCGCCAGCTCCAGCGCGCGGGCCATGTAGTGGGCGTCAAGGATGGCGGCTTGGCTGGGCATGTTCACTCTTTAGCCGGCTCACGGGCCAGGCGGTCGATTTCTTCGCGGAACTCGTCCAGGTCCTGGAAGCGCCGGTACACCGAGGCAAAGCGGATATAAGCCACCTCGTCGAGCTTGCGCAGCTCGGCCATGACCATTTCACCCACCACCAGCGATTTGACTTCGCGCTCGCCAGTGGCACGCAGGCGGCTCTTGATGTGGGCCAGCGCCGCTTCCAGGCGCTCGACGCTGACCGGGCGCTTTTCCAGGGCCCGTTGCATGCCGGCGCGCAGCTTGTCTTCGTCGAAAGGCTGGCGCGTGCCGTCCTGCTTGATCAGCCGGGGCAGCACCAGTTCGGCGGTTTCGAAGGTGGTGAAGCGCTCGCCACAGGCCACGCATTCGCGGCGGCGGCGCACCTGCTCGCCCTCGGCAACGAGGCGAGAGTCGATGACCTTGGTGTCGTTGGCACCGCAAAAGGGACAGTGCATGGTGGCAGGCAACAAAAAAAGGGAGGGCCATGGTAGCGCATTGCACTGGCAAGACAAGCCAAAGGGGTTAACATCCATGGGAAATCTGCCCGTTAAGGACTCCCCCATGCACTACCGAGCGCTCGTCGTGCTGTGCTGCGCCGCCCTGCTCGCCGCTTGCGGCAGCGACAGGCCGAAGACCGATACACCCCCGGCGCCCACACCAACCCGCTCGGCCAAACCGGCCGAAGTATTGGGCCCGTTGCCGGCCTACCAGCGTGAACTGAGCGGCACCTTGCTGGAAATCCCGGCCGGTGCCGACGTGGAACTGGCCTTGCTGGTCATCGACGAACGCGACCGCCCGCAACGCCTGCTGGCCAGCAGCAACCTGACCGGCACCGGGCAAGCGTTGCCCTACCACCTTCGCTTCAACCCCGAGGCCTTCCCGGCCGGCGCGAGGGTCGAGCTACGTGGCCGCGCCAGCCGTTCCGGCCAGTTGATCATGCACCTGCCGCCGGTACGTATCAGCCAGGCCCAGACCCAGGCCACCGGCCCGCTGCGTTTCGAGAAGGCACCTTAAGTGGCGCCACTGGCCCTGCAACAGGCTCTCGGCGGCTTGATCGGCGAAGCGCGCCTGATCGTCAGCGAGCTGCCCGGCTGTGACCTGAAGCTGTGGTTGATCGACGACCAGAACATGGACCGTGCCTTCAGCAGCGACGAAACCCGGCGCATTCTTGAAGAGCCGCCCTACTGGAGCTTTTGCTGGGCCAGTGGCCTGGCCATGGCCCGCTACCTGGCCGAACGCCCGGAATGGGTGGCCGGCAAACGCGTGCTGGACTTTGGCGCCGGCTCCGGTATCGCCGGCATTGCCGCCGCGCGCTCCGGGGCACTGGAAGTGGTGGCCTGCGACCTCGACCCGCTGGCCCTCCATGCCTGCCGCGCCAACGCCGCGCTGAACGGGGTAGCGCTCAGTTACAGCAGCGACTTCTTTGCCGAGGACGACCGCTTCGACCTGATCCTGGTCGCCGATGTGCTGTATGACCGCGCCAATCTGCCGCTGCTGGATGCCTTCCTCAGCCGCGGCCGCCAGGCGCTGGTGGCCGACTCGCGGGTACGCGACTTCAGCCACCCGCTGTACCAGCAGTTGGGCGTGCTCGAAGCACTGACCCTGCCGGACCTGGCCGAGCCACACGAATTCCGCAGGGTCAGCCTGTACCACGCCAGCCGCGACGCCTTATAGTGGTGCCATTGATGAGTTAGCGAGAGTCGCGATGACCCAAGACACGCCTTACATTTTCGACGCTACCGATGCCACCTTTCAGCAACTGGTGATCGAGAACTCTTTCCACAAGCCGGTGCTGGTGGACTTCTGGGCCGAGTGGTGTGCGCCGTGCAAGGCACTGATGCCGTTGCTGGCCAAGATCACCGAGGGTTACCAGGGCGAGTTGCTGCTGGCCAAGATCAACTGCGACGTGGAGCAACAGGTGGTTGCCCAGTTCGGTATCCGCAGCCTGCCGACCGTTGTGCTGTTCAAGGACGGCCAGCCGGTGGACGGTTTTGCCGGGGCTCAGCCGGAATCGGCGATTCGCGCCATGCTCGAGCCACACGTGCAGATGCCCGCCGCCCCCACCGCTTCGCCACTGGAGCAGGCCAAGGCGCTGTTTGCCGAAAGCCGCTTTGCCGAAGCTGAAGCGCTGTTGCAGGCGCTGCTGGGTGAAGACAACAGCAATGCCGAGGCGCTGATCCTGTACGCCCGCTGCCTGGCCGAGCGCGGTGAACTGGGCGAGGCCCAGGTGGTGCTGGATGCGGTCAAGACCGACGAGCACAAAGCTGCGCTGGCCGGTGCCAAGGCCCAGCTGACCTTCCTGCGCCAGGCGGCCAGCCTGCCGGAAGTGGCCGACCTGAAAAGCCGTCTGGCGCAGAACCCGCAGGATGACGAAGCAGCTTACCAACTGAGCATCCAGCAACTGGCGCGTCAGCAGTATGAAGCGGCGCTGGATGGGCTGTTGAAGTTGTTCCAGCGTAACCGTGGCTACGAGAATGGGCTGCCGCAGAAGGCGTTGCTGCAGGTGTTCGAGTTGCTGGGTGGTGATCACCCGCTGGTTGGCGTTTATCGTCGCAAGCTGTCGGCGGCGATGTTCTAAACTGCACCGTAGCCGAACAGCGAGGGCAGATAGCACATCCGCTACCTGCCCATCACCTTTTGACGTCAACCACCATTGCGCATGGCCACGAACTCAGCGGCAGTCAGCAATGGCATGGGAATGATGATTACCGCGAACAGCAAATAATCTGGGTCCCGGTGGATCGCCTGTACAACACTGAACCTGTTCATGGTGCCAGGCGAAAAAATGCCATCTGACACTTTCCCATCCCCTGCCAGCACTTTCCACTCGACAAGCTCCGGCGGTACCACTGTTTCTCCGCCTTCCCACGGCTTATAAAGTAACGTGAGCTGCAGTTGTCCGCCGACCGTGTCGAGTTTGAAGTAATGGGTAGGCCTGGCATTGAGTACGACCATGGTCGAGAAATACGGAAGTAGCGCAAAGCCCGAGAGAATCCGGACAATATCGACGGGGTTTCTTGTCATTGAACTGAGCAGGGCAGCCTCCTGGCCGGTCAACGGGTTTTCGCCATAAATCACTCCCCCCTCGTCTTGCGGGATGTAATCACAGGAGCGGCCGTTAGGCACTAACTGCCCAACAGCAGGCGACGTGAATTCCCAGATCGGCGTGGCAGGGTTGACGGTATTCAGCACCAATCGCTGGCCGGCGCTGCCTGCAGATACGATTCGGACCAAGGGATCTATATGCGACGAATAAACGGCAGCGTCTGGCAGTGGTGTCTCAAGACCCGTGGAAGGTTCAACCAGCGTGGCTTTGGCGACCGGATCGCCCCAATCGAAATCGGTGTATGCCACACGCCCTAGCGGGAAGAGTATCTGTGCCAATTCTTCGAAGTCTCGGCCATAAAAGCCTTCGGCAGGGATATCTGTCGATCTTACATAGCAATACCCTAATGCATCTTCTGCTGTTGCCGGCCCCTGCTCACACTCATCTTCCATGCTCGCAGGTATTATGCCGTCGCCATCGCCGGCATTGGCAATATACATGACATGCGAAAGCTGGCCTGGAACGCGGCGCAGATAGAAACGTATATCCTGCATCAACCACTTGCCATAAGTAACATCCGCAGTCTTGGGCAGCACGACGATTTTTTCACCCGCAGGAAGTTTGTCGAAGCGGATCTTGAATGGCAGGCCTGCGTCCGTGTCACGCTCTGGGAATCCTAGAAATCCGACTGAGAAGTCGGAGCCTGCCGACAGCGTAAAAATTGTGTCATCGTTGTATTGGTATGTACCAACGCACTGATCCAGCCTGAAGGTCTGAAACAGTGCCCGGCGCTCATTCCGGCTGCCGGCAACTAGTTCAACGATATCGGCGTAATGGGCACCATGCTCTCTGTGAAACTCGTAACTGGTGTATGACACAAAACGCCTTGCCACAGTGATCGTTTCACCGTCCCCGGTTGGAAACTCCGGCAGCGGACTGCCCAATACACAACGCGTCGTCAGCCAGCCGGTAGGGCGTTGATGGACAAAATCCACAGCGTCGGTGTGGACAGTGTCAGCCCGCATTTCGTAATAATGCCGGCAGAAGGCGTTCAGTTTTTCAGCGTCAAAAACAAAGTGTGTACGCCAACCGCGCAGGTCGTACTGCTGTGCTGTCGGGGCGTTCTGGGTGTGCATGGCAGGCCTTCCTGTATGAAGATCTACACATTCGACACCTTGGAACACTCAATGAAAACTGGCAGAAACATCAGGTGATCGCAGCCCGCATTTGCTCAATACTACCCGTTTGCATTCTCCTGCCAACAGTAGAGCGGAGCATCTTCACCTGCCAGCACGCGGACCTGTGCACAGTGCCGCAAACGCACCAGCAGCCTCTTGCCTGCTGCCGGACTCCCAGCCAGCCCCGTCAGGCTCTCCAGCAACTCTGGCCCTGATAGCCGCCCGGCTTGGCGCAACATTTCGAGCGCTGCCGCCCACTGTCCATCATCCTGGCGCGGGGCCGGCACCACCGCAGCACTCACGGTGCCACCCGGTGGCGGTGCTTGCCCCTCGATTTGCCGCCCCAACTGCGCCCACTCCGCCGGTTCCAGCTCGATGGTCAGGTCCACCGGCCAGTCACCAATCTGTCCACGAATTCTCACGATGCGTTCCTTGAGCCCATGTCAATGTACCCATGCTACCCCAAGATGAAACCTGCGCCACGTGGGCTGGCGATACGCAGAAAAGTTGTTATAACATAACCCAATCTTCCAGCCCGCCCCGGAGTCGTCCATGCGTCGCCTGCTGCTCGCCCTGCCCTTCGCCTTGCTGCCACTGGCCGTGGCCCATGCCCACGATGACCATGATCATGACCACGGCACGCTCGGCGCCCACGAGCATGGCGTGGCCAAGCTCAACGTCGTGCTTGATGACAACACCCTGGAGCTGGAGCTGGACAGCCCGGCAATGAACCTGGTGGGCTTCGAGCATGCCGCCAGCAGCGATGCAGACAAGGCCAAGGTCGCCGCCGTGCGCCAGCAACTCGAACAACCCCTCAAGCTGTTCGGCCTTTCTGCAGCAGCGAACTGCAAGGAAGAACAGCAGGAGCTGGAAAGCCCGCTGTTCGGTGATGCCCTGAAAGCCGACGACGAGGGTGACGAACACGCGCATGGCCACCAGCACAGCGACATCGGTGCCCATTACCAGCTCACCTGCGCCAACCCCGACAAACTGGCACAGGTGGACCTGGCGCCATTGTTCAAGGCCTTCCCGGCCACCCAGAAAATCAACGTGCAACTGATCGGCCCCAACGGCCAGAAAGGCGTGGAAACCACGCCGGCCAAGGCAGCGGTCGCCTTCTGAATGAGCCAGCCGTTGATCGAACTGCATGACCTGGTGTTCGGCTGGCCAGGTCAGCCGCCGTTGCTGGATATTCCGGCATTCCACCTGGACGCGGGTGAAGCCCTGTTCCTCAAGGGCCCCAGCGGCAGTGGCAAGACCACCTTGCTGGGCCTGCTCGGCGGGGTGAACGTGCCGGCCCAGGGCCGCATCCAGTTGCTTGGCCAGGACCTCGGCAAATTGGGCCAGGGCGCCCGCGACCGCTTTCGGGTCGATCACACCGGTTACATCTTCCAGCAGTTCAACCTGCTGCCGTTTCTCTCTGTACGTGAAAACGTCGAGCTGCCCTGCCGCTTCTCGCACAGCCGCAAGGCCCGCGCCGAGCAGCGCCATGGCAGTGTCGACCAGGCGGCCGGCACGCTGCTGGCCCACCTGGGCCTGGGCGACCCCGCCCTGCTCGCCCGCCGCGCCGACAGCCTGTCGATCGGCCAGCAACAGCGGGTCGCCGCCGCACGCGCCCTGATCGGCCAGCCAGAACTGGTGATTGCCGACGAACCGACCTCGGCGCTGGATGCCGACACACGCGAAGCGTTCATCCGCCTGCTGTTCGATGAATGCCGCGCAGCCGGTGCCAGCCTGCTGTTCGTCAGCCACGACCAGAGCCTGGCACCACTGTTCGACCGTCACCTTTCCCTGGCCGACCTCAACCGCGCCGCCAAGCCCCGGGAGGCCTGATGTACCTGCTCCGCCTTGCCCTGGCCAGCCTGGCCAACCGCCGCTTCACCGCCTTTCTCACCGCCTTCGCCATCGCCCTGTCAGTGTGCCTGCTGCTGGCGGTGGAACGTGTTCGCACAGAAGCGCGCGCCAGCTTCGCCAGCACCATCAGCGGCACCGACCTGATCGTCGGCGCCCGCTCCGGTTCGGTGAACCTGCTGCTGTATTCGGTGTTCCGCATTGGCAACGCTACCAACAACATCCGCTGGGACAGCTTCGAGCACTATGCACAGGACCCGCGCGTGAAGTGGGCGATCCCGATCTCGCTGGGCGACTCGCACCGCGGCTACCGAGTGATGGGCACCACGACGGATTACTTCAGCCATTACCAGTACGGCCGCCGCCAGCATCTGGAAATGAGCCAAGGGCGTGAGTTTGCCAGCGACCCGTTCGAGGTGGTGCTCGGCGCCGAAGTGGCCGAGGCGCTGCACTACAAACTGGGTGACAAGCTGGTGCTTGCCCACGGCGTGGCAGCCATCAGCCTGGTCAAGCATGACGACAAGCCGTTCACCGTGGTCGGTGTGCTCAAGCGCACCGGCACACCGGTCGACCGCACCCTGCATATCGGCCTGGGCGGTATGGAGGCCATCCATATCGACTGGCACAACGGCGTACCGGCCCGAGGCGCCGGGCGCATCAGCGCCGAGCAGGCACGCACGATGGACCTGCAACCTGCCGCCATTACCGCGTTCATGCTGGGCCTGAACAACAAGATCGCGACCTTCAGCCTGCAGCGCGAGATCAACGAGTACCGCAGCGAGCCGTTGCTGGCAATCCTGCCAGGCGTGGCCCTGCAAGAGCTGTGGAGCCTGATGGGCACGGCGGAACAAGCGTTGTTCGTGGTGTCGCTGTTCGTGGTGCTGACCGGCTTGATCGGCATGCTGACGGCGATTCTCACCAGCCTCAACGAGCGCCGCCGGGAGATGGCGATCTTGCGTTCGGTCGGGGCCAGGCCGTGGCATATCGCGGGGCTGCTAATACTGGAGGCGCTGTCACTGGCGGCGGTCGGGATCGTGGCCGGGCTTGGCTTGCTGTATGCGGGGATTGCCCTGGCGCAGGGGTACGTGCAGGCCAACTATGGCTTGTATCTGCCACTGGCCCTGCCGAGTGCTCATGAATGGACCTTGCTGGCTATCATCCTGGGGGCGGCGTTGCTGATGGGCAGCGTGCCGGCGTGGCGGGCCTATCGGCAGTCGCTGGCCGATGGCCTGTCCATACACCTCTGAGTGCGCGTAATGATCAGACACCTCACCGCCTGCTTCGCGGGCACGCCCGCTCCCACAGGGAGCCCCGCAGGCTTCGAACCTTGTGCAGGACCTTTGGGAGCGGGCATGCCCGCGAAGAGGCCGGCAATGCGCATGCTGCTGGCCCTGCTGTTGCTGGTAGCAATGCCGCTATGGGCCGCCGAACCCAAGGAGCTGGACTGGCCGGCCCTGATCCCCGAAGGCGCCCCGGTCATCCCGCCACAACTGGCGCCGCTGCATGACATGTCACAGCTCAGCAACGCCCTGTCTGCCGAGTCCGCGCCCGCCGCGCGCCAGCAAGCCCCCGATGCCCCAGTGGTGAAGGGCCTCGACGGCCAGCAGGTCAAGCTGCCGGGCTACATCGTGCCGCTGGAGGTAAGCGAAGAAGGCCGCACCACCGAGTTCCTGCTGGTCCCTTACTACGGTGCGTGCATCCACGTGCCACCCCCGCCGTCGAACCAGATCGTGCATATTTTCAGCGAGATGGGCGTGCGCGTCGAAGACCTCTACCAGCCGTACTGGATCGAGGGAAAGATGCAAGTTAGAGCCTCCAGCAGCGAACTGGCCGACGCCGGCTACCAGATGGAAGCCGAGAAAATATACGTTTATGAGCTGAGATGAGAACTGTTTCGAATTCGTGAAGACGCTTCTTTGAGCTGGGTCAAACTTTCTGTTTAAACAGCTCCGTACCATTGGACTACTCGATTAATAACGTCCTTTGGGAGCTTCCATGAACAAGTCCTTGCTCGGCGCCTCGCTTGTGGCCCTTGCGCTCGCCGCCCCTGCCGCCCACGCCTACCAGGCGGGGGACATGATCCTGCGCGCAGGCGCCATCACCACCGCCCCGAACGAAAGCAGCGGCGACCTGAAGTTCGACGGCAACAAGGTGTCGGGCACCAAGGCGACCCTGGACAGCGACACCCAGCTGGGCCTGACCTTTGCCTACATGCTCACCGACCACATTGGCCTGGAACTGCTGGCAGCCACCCCGTTCAAGCACACCGTCGGCGTTAAAGGCCTGGGCGGCGGGCTGGACGGCAAGCTGGCAGACATCAAGCAGTTGCCACCGACCCTGTCGCTGCAGTACTACCCGATGGAGCCGAATTCGCGCTTCCAGCCGTACGCCGGTGTGGGTATCAACTACACCCTGTTCTTCGACGAAGACCTGAGCAGCGCACGCAAGCAACAAGGCTTCAGCAACCTCAAGCTGCAGGATTCGGTCGGTATTGCCGGCCAACTGGGCATGGACTACATGCTGACCGAAAACTTGCTGGTCAACGCCTCGGTCTGGTACGTCGACATCGACACCAAAGCCAGTGTCAACGGCCCGACCGCGCTGGGCTACAGCAAGACCAAGGTCGACGTCGATGTCGACCCGTGGGTGTACATGGTCGGCCTTGGCTACAAGTTCTGACCTGAACACTGCAGGGCGGCTTCGGCCGCCCTCGCGCGTTGCAGCCATAGCCAGTAGCCCAGCGCTGCCGCACTGAAGGCCATGCCAAGCCCACACACCGCAGCCCACCCCCATCGGGCATGCACCCAACTCGCAAGCACCGCCCCCAGCCCGCTGCCAAGCGAATAGCAGCACATGTAGGCGCCGATCAATCGGCTGGCCATCGCGCCACGCCCTGCCAGCAACAGGCTCTGGTTGGTGACATGCACCGCCTGCACGGCAAAGTCCAGCATCAGCACACCTAGCACAAAGGCCATCAGCGACAGCCCGACAAAAGCTGTGGGCAACCACGACAGCGTCAGCAGCGCCAGCGCCAGCCCGGTGGTGCGCTCTCCCTGCCCTTGGTCGGCCAAGCGACCGGCGCGCGCAGCCGCCAAAGTACCCGCAACACCTGCCAGGCCGAACAGGCCAATCTCGGTATGGCTCAACGCCAATGGCGCCGCGCTGAGGGGCATGACCATGGCACTCCACAGCACGCTGAACGCAGCGAAGATCAATACGCCAAACACGCCGCGCTGGCGCAGCAGCCTGTCCTCCCGATACAAACGGAACTGGGACACGATCAACGCCCGGTAGCCAGGCCGGTGTACGAGCGGCTGCCCACCGGGCAGGCTGCGCCACAGCACCAGGGCCAGCAGCGTCAGCAGCCCTGCGGCAACCAGATACACACTGCGCCAACCGGCCAAGTCAGCAAGCCCACCTGCCACCAGGCGCGCCAATAGAACCCCCAGCACCACGCCACTGGTGACGGTGCCCACGGCCTGCCCCTGCTCACCGGGTGAAGCCAGGCTGGCCGCATGCGCCACCATTATCTGCACCATGACGGCCATCAGCCCGGTGATGGCCAAGGCCAGCAGCAACATCGCCCAGTTGGGCGCCATGCCGACGCCGACCAGCGCCAGGGCAGAAAACAGCAACTGGCCCAGCAACAGGCGCTTGCGGTCGATCAGGTCCCCCAGTGGCACGATCAGTAGCAGCCCCAGGGCATAACCTGCCTGGGTCACGCCGACTACCCAGCCAATTTGCTGCTGCACCACTCCCAGGTCGGCGGCCATCGATTCAAGTAAAGGTTGGGCGAAGTACACCGTCGCCACCGCCATGGCGCTGGTGATGGCAAGCAGCAGGGTTAGCCCGCGTGTCAGCGCAGATGTCATCGGTCAGGCCTCGTCAATTTGGTTTCGATTTGAAACCACCCCTGGCTATTTAGCAAATGTGGTTTTAATCTGCAACTAGACAATCAGAAAAGGCCCACCCCATGCTCGATGAAAACAATGCCCAATGCCCGGTGGCCCGAGCCCTGGAGGTATTGGGTGATCGCTGGGCACTGATGATCCTGCGCGATGCCTTCGATGGCCTGCGGCGGTTCAGTGAGTTTCAGAAGAACCTGGGGCTGGCGAAGAACATCCTCGCCTCACGGCTCAAGCTGCTGGTGGAAAGCGGACTGCTGATGACACAGCCGGCATCGGATGGCAGTGCCTACAAGGAATATGTGCTGACCGAAAAAGGGCTGTCGGTGTTTCCGGTGGTGGTTGGCTTGAGGCAGTGGGGGGAGCGATACCTGTTTGAAGCGGGGGAAGCGCGTTCTGAATTGGTGGAGGGTGTTACGGGCCAGGCGCTTGAGACTTTGCAGGTGCGGGCTGTGGATGGGCGGGTACTGGGGGCCGAGGATTGCCTGCGCAGGGTTGTGCGGCATGGGTGATTTTTAGGGCTGCTGCGCAGCCCATCGCGACACAAGGCCGCTCCCACAGTGACAGTAAGTCCATTGGCTTTACGCGGTCGTTGTAGGAGCGGCCTTGTGCCGCGAAAGGGCCGCAAAGCGGCCCCAGCGCTATCAGCTTTTACCCAGTAACCGCGCGAGACCTTCAACCATCGGCGTCGCCTGCGGAAACTCGAACCGCGCCAGCAACCGCTGGTTGTCCGCCCGCGAATGGCGAATATCACCCGAACGCGCCGCCACATGGCTGATCGCCGGCAAGCTGCCCACCACCTTCTCCAGCGCCACCAGCAACTGGTTCAGCGAGGTGGCCTGGTTGAGGCCGATGTTCACCGCCCCCTCCTCGACCTGCGGCTGCTCCAGTGCCTGCACCATCACCTGCACCAGGTCGCCCACGTAGAGGAAATCGCGGGTCTGCTCGCCATCGCCGAAGATGGTGATCGGCAAGCCCTGCACTGCGCGCTCGCAGAAGATGCTGATTACCCCGGAATACGGCGAGGACGGGTCCTGGCGTGGCCCGAAGATATTGAAGAAGCGGAACACGACCGGCTCCAGGCCATGCTGACGGCGGTAGAAGTCCAGGTACTGCTCACTGGCCAGCTTGTCCACGGCGTAGGGCGTCAGCGGCGCCTTGGGCGTGTCTTCGGCAATCGATTCACCCTCGCCATTGTTGCCGTACACCGCCGCACTGGAGGCAAACAGCACCCGGCGCAGACCATGCACGCGCATGGCTTCGCACACATTGAGGGTGCCAATGAAGTTGCTTTGGTGGGTACGCACCGGGTCTTCGACCGAGGCCTGCACCGAGGCCACCGCCGCCAGATGCACCACGGCACTGCAGCCTGCCGCAGCCTGCGTGACCAGCCCGGCGTCGGCCACATCGCCTTCAATCAGCTCTAGCCGTGGGTGGTCAACCTGCAGGTTGCTGCGCCGGCCGGTGGAGAAGTCGTCGAGAATGCGTACGGCGTAGCCTTTGTCCAACAACGCATCGCACAGGTGGGAGCCAATGAAGCCGGCACCGCCGGTGATCAGGATGGGGGCGTCAGCCATGGCGGTAGAACCGGTCCAGTAGAGGCGGCAGGCCGGCGCGCCAGGCGCGCGGCTTGATGCCGAAGGTATGAAGGATTTTCTTGCAGGCCAGTACAGCGTTCTGCGGCTCTTCGCTGGCATCCGGCCGTGCCGCATGGGCCTGCGGTGTCGGCGCCTGCACCGCCAGTTGGCGGTATTGGCCTGCTTCGGTAAGGATAGCCTGGCCCAGCGCCAGCGGCGTGGTCGCCTCGTTGCCGGCGTAATGGTAAGTGCCCCAGAGCGGCGCACTGCAATCGAGCTGCTTGAGCACCGACAGAATCACCCGTGCGGCATCGTCGACCGGTGTCGGGTTACCACGCCGGTCATCGGCCAGCAGCAGCTCTTGCGGCTGCTCTGCACGGGTCAGGAAGCGGCCCAGCGAGCCTTCGATGCTCTCGTCGAGCAACCAGCCGAAGCGCAGCAGCACATGCTGCGGGCAGGTTGCGCGCACACTCTGTTCGATGCGCCACAAAGCCTGGCCACGCAGGCCAAGCGGTACTGGCTCATCCTTTTCGCTGTAGGCGGTGGCCCGCGAACCATCGAATACCCGGTAGCTGGATGGCTGCACCAGGGTGATCTGGTGGTGCTGGCACAGCTCTGCCAGCCGCTCCACTGCCCGCTCCTGTTGAGCCAGGCGTTGCTCGCTGACCGACTCGGCCTGGAACCAGTCGAAGTAATAGGCCAGGTTGACCAGGGCGTCGGGGCGGTGATCGTCGAGCAACTGAGTGAGGTTGGCCGGCGTCCAGCCGTTCTCGGGCGGGCGCGGCGCCAGGAAAGCAATGTCCTCCTCGGCCCCAAGACGAATCAGCGCTTGCCCGAGGGCATTGCCACCACCCAACAGCATTAGGCGCATACGCATAGAGTCAGCAGATCCGAGAGGTTGATGAAGGAAAGGGGCCATTTTGCGGTTTCCGGGCGGGGAAGTCCAACGTCGAGCCTCGCCAAGGCCTCAGGGGAGTCGTGGATCTGGAGTTTCACTGCACGACACAGCCGACAGAGAAAAATCCTACGACGCATCAGGAAAGAGCTGACTTCCCCGCAGAGGCGTAACTGCATTGAATAGTTGACTCTCTTGCTTGCCTGGCGGGGAGCCTCCTCACAACAAGTACAAGGAACGTTCAATGCCCCATCCCGAAGCCGCATACCTGGATTTCCGCCCGGACCAAAGTCGGGCCATAGCCCTTGCAAGTCAAACCATTGCGGACTTGGGCGGACCGGAAGCCAAGGGTGCAGCATTTGAAGCTCGTGCCTTCGCCGATCAGCTCGAAAAAGGCTTGGATGAAAAACAACGTTCGCTGCTGCAGCGCTTCGACGAAGGCAACGTGTCAACCTTGATGTTCAGGCAAATGCGTTGTGCCGACGAGCCGATACCTGAACACCTACCCGAAATCTGCGACCTGGCGCAAAGCCCTCGCTGCCTATACCTCGCTTCGATAACACACAACCGCTGGCGTTCGTCCTCCAGCCTGATAACGCATTGTTGATCAACAACAGCCGAGCCTTGCACGGTCGCGACAGGGTCCAGGACAACCGGCGCCTGCTCATCCGTCAATTCGGATACTCCCCCTTAGCAGAACCGCTGGTTCTCGTTGAAGACCCCCTTCTGGTTCGTGGTTAATCACTGAGAAAAACGATGATCGAATTCGATTTGACGCTTGTTCTGATACTCGCGCTCGTTGCACTCATGGCCGGCTTTTTCGATGCGATCGCCGGAGGCGGAGGCTTGATCACGCTCCCGGTGCTATTTATCGCCGGTATAGAGCCCTTGGCAGCAATTGCCACGAATAAAGCCCAAGCCGCTTCGGCTACCGTTTCGGCTACATGCGCGTTCGCCCGAAAAGGCATGATCGACTGGAGGCGAGGCAGCCCAATGGCGGTGATGTCGTTTATTGGAGGGGCTTGGGGGCCTTGTCCATAACCTACGTGCCCAAAAGCTTTTTGCAGGCATGTGTCCCACCCTTGCTGATCCTGATAGCAATCTACTTTGCCTTTAGTCCAAAGCCGAATGAGCAAACGCGTAAGGCGACGTTATCGAGTAGCCTGTTCTGCGTAACGGTTGCGCCAATCATTGGGTTTTATGATGGTATCTTCGGCCCTGGCGTCGGCTCGTTCTTCATGCTGGCCTGCGTAGTGCTACTAGGCCAACAGCTGATACAAGCCGTGTGCACCAGCAAGCTTTTGAACGCAGCCTGCAACCTGGGCGCGTTGTCAGTATTTTTACTCAGCGGAGCGATCATCTGGCCGCTGGCGCTGGCAATGGCGATTGCCGCCTTTCTGGGCGCACAATTAGGTGCGCGCTGCGCAGTTCGTTTCGGCTCTCGCCTCATAAAGCCGCTGCTGGTCAGTGTCTGCATCATCATGGCATTCAAACTACTGCTCGACACGGGCAATCCACTCGGCGAGTGGCTCGATCAGTTTTTCTAGAGGGCGCCATGCACTTGCAAAAGGGATCTTCTCAGCGTCTGAAATGGCAATTTGACGAACCCGCCCCGGGCAAAGAACTGTTTATCAACGAAGCGTTTGGGAACTACCAGCAACAGGCCCGGTTGCTGGTACCTGATACCGAGCGCGCAGCGCCGGCATTGGTGCTGGGTGGCGCGCGCTCGGACTTTACCCGGCTCAACCCACTGCTCTATCGCTTGCAAGCCGCTGGCATCGGGTCGCTCACCGGCAATCTTTCTGGTCACAGCCTCGCCAGCGAGCCAGGCGCAGTGGCACCGTCACTGGCTACCAACCTCAAAGAGGCACAGCGGTTTCATACGCATATCGCTCCTCGATGCCGAACACTGATCGGCCACAGCCTGGGCGCGGCAATCACGCTGAAACTTGCAGCACGGTTGCCGCAAGTGGACAGGATCGTGTTGATCTGCCCAGCGGTTTATCCAGATGATGCCCACCGGGCGCCGTTTGGCCCGGCATTCACCACAGCCATCAGCAAACCCTACGGCTTTCTGGACAGCGACAGCTACGCCTTCCTCAAGCAGTTCCAAGGCAGAGTGCTGATGGTGATTGGCGAGTATGACGGGCTCAACTCACAACGATTCGGCAAAGGCCCAGGGACCAGTGCAGGTAGCCTGTGGCTGGACGGTGCCGAGCGCTACAGCCCGGTTCCCGAAGAAGTTACCCAGGCCCTGATGCAATCAGTTCCAGCAGCGCGTTTGCAATGCCTGTTTCTTACCGACTGCGACCATGGCATCGCTTCCCACTTACGCAGTACGCCAGCCATTGCGGATCAGGTTGCCCGCGCCGTGGCGGGATTCATCCTCGAAGACGCCTGACTTGTTGAGCATTACTCGATCTCGAACAAACTGTTGCGCAACGGCCCCACACTCAACCGCTCACGCACATCATCATCTATACGTGGGTCATCCGGCCGGTACAGTTTTACCTGACGATAGGCATTGATGCGATTGATCTCCTCGCCCAGGTACTCCCACACCACGCGGGTGCAGGCCGGGTTGCGACGGTCGCCGCTGGAAACCCCGGCCTTGAGGCCGTTCAGGCGGGTGATGCGGCTTTTGAAGCTGGGGATGAGAATGGTCTGGCTCATTTCGTTGAAGGTGAGCGACTCGTAGTCGATGAGGAACACCCGGTCCTGCAGCTGAAACGCCGCGCCCAAGTAGCGGCAGCGCACCTCGGCATGCTGGTCAGTGGCACTGGAACGCTCCTGGCGCTCCTGGCGCTCGAACAGGAAACGGCCGCGCTCTTCCCACAGGTGCACCAGCGACACCAGGATCGTGCCCGGCACCGACATGCAGTTGGAATACTCGAAGTAATAACCGCAATAGCGCGACAGGTTGCCCGCATGATCATGCAGCGGGCGGAACAGTTCGCTGATCGGGTCGCTGGGCTGCTCGGCCAAGGTGGACACCCGTGCGCCGATCAGCCGGGCGAACTGCTCGGCCGGCAGGTTCAGTTCGTAATCCTCGACCCCGAAGAAATCGCCAATGCGCTTGAGGTTGAAAGCCGTCGGACGGCTTTGACCGCTCAGGTACTTGTTGAACTGCGCGCGGTTGATAGAGAGCTGCCGGCAAACTTCGGAGATAGAGCGGTAGTGGCTGCAGGCCAGTTTGAGGTTGGTGGCGAAATGGTCGCTCATGTGCGGAACCCAGGTGACGCGAATGACGCCATTGTAGCATCAACTAGCATCAATTCAGAGCAACCCGCGAAATTGTAACGACTCTTGTCATGGCCAACCATTCGCCCCAACGAATAGCGGTGCGCCTGCCGTCCGCTGGTCATTCCACACGAAGAATAAGAATCGAGGTCATTTTCCAATGCTCGAAGTACTCAACGATTTCCTTTCGGGGAAACTCCTCATCGTGCTGATCGTAGGGCTGGGTAGCTACTTCACTATCCGTTCGCGTTTCGTTCAGTTCCGCCATTTCGGCCACATGTTCACCGTTTTCAAGGAATCGCTGCGTGGCCAGGCAGGCCAGCTGAGCTCCTTCCAGGCCCTGATGTTGAGCCTGGCCGGCCGCGTTGGCGCCGGTAACATTGCCGGTGTCGGTATCGCCGTGACCCTGGGTGGCCCGGGCGCCGTGTTCTGGATGTGGGTCACCGCACTGGTGGGCATGTCCAGCAGCTTCTTCGAATGCACCCTGGCCCAGGTCTACAAGCGCGCCGACGGCGACGGCCTGTACCGTGGCGGCCCGGCCTACTACATCCAGCATGGCCTGAAGCGCAAAAGCATGGCCATCGTGTTCTCGATCCTGCTGCTGGTCACCTACGGCTTCGCCTTCATCGGCCTGCAGTCGTACACCGTGACCCACTCGCTGCAGAACGCCTTTGACTTTGCCCCAAGCCAGACCGGTATCGTCCTGGCAGTGCTGCTGGCCATCACCTTCATCGGCGGCATCAAGCGCATCGCCGCCGTGTCGGACCTGCTGGTACCGATCAAGACCTTGGCCTACATCGGCGTGACCCTGTACGTGATCGGCACCCAGATCGAACACGTGCCGGCCATGCTGGAAACCATCTTCAAGAGCGCCTTCGGCCTCGACCCGGCGTTTGGCGGCCTGCTCGGCAGCGCCATCGTCATGGGTGTGAAGCGTGGTGTGTTCGCCAACGAAGCCGGCCTGGGCAGTGCGCCGAACGTCGCCGCCGTGGCTGCCGTGAAACACCCGGGCGCCCAGGGCGTGGTCCAGGCCTTCAGTGTGTTCCTCGACACCTTCGTGATTTGCACCTGCACCGCGCTGCTGATCCTGCTGTCGGGCTTCTACACCCCGGGCTTCGAGGGTGACGGCATTGTCCTGACCCAGAACTCGCTGGCCGCCGTGGTCGGTGACTGGGGCCGTGTGTTCGTCAGCGTGGCGCTGTCGCTGTTCGTGTTCACCTGCATCCTCTACAACTACTACCTGGGCGAGAACAGCCTGCAGTTCCTCACCCGCAACCGCGTGGTGCTGATGGTGTTCCGTGGCCTGGTGCTGGCACTGGTGGTGTGGGGCTCGATGCAAGACCTGTCGACCGTGTTCGCCTTCGCCGACATCACCATGACCTGCCTGGCCTTCGTCAACCTGGTGGCCCTGGCCCTGCTGTTCAAGGTCGGCCTGCGCGTGATGCGCGACTACGACGACCAGCGCAAAGCCGGTATCGGCCAGCCTGTGTTCGACTCGAGCAAGTTCGCCGACCTGGACCTGGACCGCAATGCCTGGCCTGCCAATCCACAGGTGGAAACAGCCGCTGACAAAGCAGCCGTCCAGGCTCAGCCGCAGCGCTGATATCCTCTCCTGCCCAGCCGCCCCTTCCGCGGGCGGCTTTTCTTTCTCGGCTCACCGCTACGGATGTTTTCCATGCGTGCAGTAAAGAATCTTCTCGTTCTCTATACCGGTGGCACCATCGGCATGCTCGAAACCCCGGAAGGCCTGGCGCCAGCCGGTGGCTTCGAAGCGCGGATGCGTGAGCACTTTGCCAAGATGGCCGACGCCCCCCAGGTGCACTGGTCGCTTCAGGAGCTGAACCCACTGCTCGACAGCGCCAACATGCAACAGCACAACTGGCTGGCGATGCGCGATGCCATCGTCGAAGCGGTGGATGTGGCAGGCCATGATGGCGTGCTGGTGTTGCATGGCACCGACAGCATGGCTTACAGCGCCGCGGCGTTGTCGTTTTTGCTGCTGGGCGTGCCAGTCCCGGTGCTGCTGACCGGCTCGATGCTGCCGGCAGGTGCCGCAGACAGCGATGCCTGGGCCAACCTGTGCGGTGCGCTGCGCCAGTTCGAACAAGGGCTGGAGAATGGCGTGCAGCTGTACTTCCACGATCAGCTGCTGCATGGCTGCCGGGCGTCGAAGCTTCGCAGCGAGGCGTTCGATGCCTTTGCTGCGTTGCCGCGCCATCGCGACGGCGAGCGGGCCGGGGCGATTCCCGCCGAGCTTGGCTACAAGCACCCGCGCCAGCCGGTCAACCTGGCGATAGTGCCGGTGTTCCCCGGGCTGCAGGCCGGGCACTTGCAGGCCTTGATCGACAGTGGTGTGCAGGGTTTGCTGCTGGAGTGCTACGGCAGCGGTACCGGGCCGTCGGATGACCAGGCGCTGCTGAATGTGCTGCGGGCGGCGCGCCAGCGTGGCGTGATGTTGGCAGCGATCAGCCAGTGCCCTGAGGGTTCGGTGGTGTTCGATACCTATGCGGCGGGTAACCGCTTGCGTGGGGCCGGGCTGGTCAGTGGCGGTGGCATGACCCGTGAGGCGGCGCTGGGCAAGATGGTTGCGCTGCTGGGGGCGGGGTTGGATGTGGATACTGCAGAACAGTGGTTTGCCCTGGATCTGTGTGGGGAGCGGGCTTAGGCTTCACCCTTCAGGGCCTCTTCGCGGGTGAACACGCTCCCACAGGTCCCGTGCAAGTCCCAAACGCTGTGAAGCGCCCCGTAGAGCCCCGAAAGGCGAATGAAAATGGCGGAAGGCAGCGGGAGTCGAACCTGCCCGGGAACGGCTGCCGTCCCCAACCGGGTTTGAAGCCCGGCCGCGCCACCGGGCGCGATTGCCTTCCTTGAACTCAGTGCCTGGCCTGCTGCTGGGCCAGGGCGCTGTCGGCGCGGATGTGACGCTGGTCGGCCACCCTCCGGGTCAGGCCGATGCGGTCGAAATATTCCAGAATCTGCACACTGCGCTTGCGACCGATGCCCAACATATCGCGAAACGCGGCCACCTGCACTATCGGCGTTTCGCTGGCCTGCCCCAGCAACAGCTCTGCCATGCGCTGTAGCGTCGCCTCTGGGTAGAACAGGTCACGCACCACCTGGTGCACCACACCAAGCCTAGCCAGCTTGCGCAGCAGCAGGCGCACGTCGGCTTCGGCGCAATTCTCCTCAGTTGCCAGCGTCCTGACCCAGGGCGGATCGTATTGTCCCGCCAGCAACCTCGGCTGCAAGCGCGCCCACAACGCACTGTCGGCTTCGCTCAACTGCACCTTGTGATCGGGCAAATGCAGCCAAGGCCCGCTGCTGGCGATGGCGCCGTCATCGAGCAGTTCATCCAGCAGGCTGACGAATGCCGGGCGCTCCAGCGGCAAGGCCGCAAAGCGACGCAGGCGGTCACGGTCCGGGCCCAGTTGGTCAGGCTCTTGCTCATGAAAACGCGCCAAGTGCTCCAGCACCTGTTGCTTCAGCGCCTGCCACTGGGCGTTGGCGAACAGCAGCTGCCCCTGCCGCGTGGCCACCACCAATACCCCTTCTGGCAACTGCCAGGTTGCGCGCAGGCGATTGAACTGCCGCTCAAGCCGCTGGGGATCGATGCCACCGGGAGCGCTGGCTAGCAGCGCAGGCAGGGCCTGTTCCAGGTCGTCGGCATCCCGCAGCACCTGCAGCTGGCGCAGGCGCTCATCGCTGCGGCGCTGCCGGCTTGGCGCGAACGGGTCGAGTACTTTGCCGCCCCCCAAGGTGCGCTGGGCTCGCTGGTCACGCAGCACCAGGCGATCGCCGTGCACGGCCTGCAACGGCGCATTGAGCAGTAACTGGGCGAACATACGCTGCCCCGCTGCCAAGGACTCACCTTCGAGCAAGGCCACGCGGGCCGTTACATCCTGGGTGCCGAGGTGCACGTGTACAGCGCTGAAATGTTCAAACGTACGGGGCTCGCCCGGCAGCAGGTTCAACTCGATATCGACGCGTACGCTGGGCGCGTGCAGCCACTCGGGCACCAGCCAGTCGCCCCGATGCACCTGCTCCATCGCCAGCCGTTCGGCCGTGATGTTCAACGCCACTCGCTGGCCTGCCTCGGCCACCAGCGCGGCCTGGTTCTGCGCATGCAGACCACGCACCCGCACCGGTTTGCCGGCCTTGCCCAGCAACAAGGTGTCGCCGGCACTGACCCGCCCGGCCAGCGCCGTGCCCGTGACCACCACGCCGGCACCGGTAACCGCGAAAGCGCGGTCGACGGCCAGGCGAAAACCGCCACCAGCGCTGCGCTTGCGCACCGCTGCTTCGGCCTCCAGCAAGGCCTGACGCAACGCGTCTATGCCTTCCCCGTTGATGCTGGAGACGGGAAACTGCCGCGCACCGGCATACGGCCCGGGCGCCAGCAGTTCGCTGACTTGCGCCCGCACTTCGGCCAGGCGCGCCGGCTCGACCCGGTCACATTTGCTGATCGCCACCAAGGCCTGAGGAATGCCCAACAGCTCGATGATCGCCAGGTGCTCGCGGGTCTGCGGCATGACCCCGTCGTCGGCAGCCACCACCAACAACACAAGGTCGATACCGTGGGCACCGGCCAGCATGTTGTGGATAAAGCGCTCGTGGCCCGGCACGTCGATGAAGCCAGTCAGCGGTGCGCCCTCGGCCAACGCCGCGTAGCGATACCCCAGATCGATGGTCATGCCGCGGGCACGCTCCTCCTGGCGCTGGTCGCCGGCCTGCCCGGTCAACGCCTGCAGCAGTGCGGTCTTGCCGTGGTCGATATGGCCGGCGGTACCGACGATCACTGCACCGGCCCCAGTTGCAGGGCGGGCAACTGCGCCAGCCACTGGAGCTCGTCATCCAGTTGGCGCAGGTCCAGCCACAGGGCGTCGTCATCGATACGGCCAAGCACCGGCACCGGCAGTTCACGCAGTGCCCGTTCCAGCACATGCAGGCTGCGGCCTCGCAACTTCTTCGACACCTGCGGGCGCAGGCACAGGGCTGCACTGGGCAAGCGCGCCACCGGCTGGCTGCCACTGCCGATCATGCCCAGCGCGGGCTCCACGCTGACAGCCCACTGCTCACCGAGGTGAGCCTTTAGCCCAGGGGCCAGGCGCTCGGCCTGGGCCTGTATCTCGGCCTGGCTGCGGGTCAGCAGACGCAGGCTGGGCAGGCGCTCGGCCAGACGGTCGGGGTTACGGTACAGCGCCAGCACCGCTTCGAGTGCAGCGAGGGTGATCTTGTCGACGCGCAGCGCACGCTTTAGCGGGTTTTTCTTGATCCTGGCAATCAAGTCCTTGCGACCGACGATGATCCCGGCTTGCGGCCCGCCCAGCAGTTTGTCGCCACTGAAGGTGACGATATCGGCGCCGTCAGCCAGTGCCTGACGCACCGTCGGCTCGGCGGGCAAGCCCCAACGGGTAAGGTCTAGCAGGCTGCCGCTGCCGAGGTCTTCGAGCAGCGGCAGCTCATGTTGGTGGGCGATGCGCGCCAGCTCGGCCGTGGGCACCTGGGTGGTGAAGCCCTGGATGCTGTAGTTGCTGCAATGCACGCGCATCAGCAGGCCGGTACGTGGGCCGATGGCAGCTTCGTAGTCGCGGGCGTGGGTGCGGTTGGTGGTGCCGATCTCGTGCAGCTTCACACCGGCACGGGCCATGATGTCGGGGATACGAAAGGCACCGCCGATCTCGATCAGCTCGCCGCGGGAGATGATGCCCTCCTTGCGCGCGCCCAGGCTGTTGAGCGCCAGCAGCACAGCGGCGGCATTGTTGTTGACTACGGTGACGGCTTCGGCGCCGGTCAACTCGCGGATCAAACCTTCGATCAAATCGTCACGGTCGCCGCGCTTACCGGTAGCCAGGTCGAATTCCAGATTGAGAGGATAGCGGGCGGCGGTTTGCATGGCCTCGATGGCTTCTTCGGGCAACAGTGCACGACCGAGGTTGGTGTGCAGTACGGTGCCGGTAAGGTTGAGCACGCGGCGGACCTGGCTGCGCTGCTGAACGGCCAGGCGTTCGCCGGTGCGGCCCAAGAGGATTTCGGGGGCCAGTTCGGCGGGGGTGAGTTCACCGTTGCGGGCGGGGGCGCGCAGGTCGTCGAGCAGCTGGCGCAGGGTGGACAGGACCGCGTCGCGGCCGTGGCGGTCGATCAGTGCGAGGCCGGCCGGGTGGCGCAGGAGGGTGTCGATGGAAGGCAGGCGTAGGGTGTGGCTGGCGAGGCTTGAAGACATGCGGTACTACCTTGGCTGATCCGGTGTCTGTACTGGCCTCTTCGCGGGTGAACCCGCTCCCACAGGGTCCGCGGAGCGGGTTTACCCGCGAAGAAGGCAACTCGGTGTCCAGTGTAGACACTCAACCACTACCCGGCGCGAGCATCAGGTTGGGCGCCAGGCGATGGAAGCCCTCCTCGTCCAGGCGCATATCCAGCACCAGGCTGGCCAGGTCGTCGGCCAGCGGCTCGGCCGCCGCGTCGTTTTCCAGATAATTCTGCTTCAGGTACGTACTGCACACCGGGCAGCACTCCGCTCGCAGCGGTGCCTTGCCCGGCGCATGGCGGTCATCTTCCAGGCTGGTGTAGCGCAAGTCCTTGCTCGACTCGCAGTACACACACTTGACCCGCACCACATGCCATTCACAGGCACACAGCGAACAGGCCAGATAGCGCAAGCCATTGTGCTTGCCGCGGTTACGCACCACCCCGGCCATTGCCGGCGAACCGCACGCCGGACACTGGGCCAGGCTACCGGCGGGTTTGAGCTCCGGCGCCGGCACCGCCAGCAACCAACTGGACCAGGCCGCCTGCAACGCAGCGCCCAAAAACGGCACCAATGCCGCAGGCACCGCGTCGTACTGGCCCGCCAGCAAGGCGATGCCCCAGCCCTTGCGCTGATGGTCATCGCTGCTGCGCAGCACCTGCAATGCTTCACCCAACGGGCCGCCTGTAGCGCCGCTGCAGTGCTCCAGCAAGGCCTGCAACCAGACAAGCCAAGGCCCTTCACGCACCAGGCTGTCGGCCGCCAGCGGCGGCAAGCCATGACTTATGCACAGGCGTTGACGCTCCTCGGCCACCGGCATACCACCGGGCGGGTTACCCAGAAGCTGCTGCTGGATGCGGCACAACTGCGCGATCAGCCGCAGATAGTCGCCAAGGGCATTGCCATCGGCCAGTTGCTCAAGGCGCGCAGCGCGCAGTTCGAACAGATTGGCGGGGGGCAGATGCAGGAACGGCGGCGCTACCGCCGATGCCTCGATCTGCCCAGGTTCAAGTATCGTGCTCAAGCGCTCATCCTTCTTTTCGTCCGTGATTGCCCGGCGTCTTGTCGCCGGTCACTTCGCGGTACCACAACGCATGGTGCTTGCGCGCCCAGGCACGGCTGACCCAGCCATGCAGCATGGCGCCGATCGAACCCTTGATCCAGATGCCGGCGTAGATGTGCACGATGATGCTGAGGATCAGCACGAAGCCCGCCAGTGCGTGGGCAAGCGATGCCAGGCGAATCGAGCCTATATCAAAGAAGTGACTGAAATAGGCCCGCCAGATCACCACGCCGCTGATCAACAACACCAGCATGCACAACAATAGCGTCCAGAACAGCAGCTTCTGCCCGGCGTTGTATTTACCAATGGGGGGCACGCCGTCTTCGCGGTTGACCATCACCCGATCAATGCGACGCAACCACAGGCGGTCGTTGGCGGTGATGAAGTTGGCGCGCCAGAAGCGGAACACCAGGCCGAGGAAAAACACGAACATCGCCACACCCATGAACGGGTGCAGGATGCGCGTCCACGGCCCACCGCCGAACAGATGGCTTAACCAGAACAGCGCCGGGTGAAACAGCGCCAGCCCGGAAAGCCCGGCCATGAAGAACAGGATGGCGACAATCCAGTGGTTGGTCCGCTCGTTGGCGTTGTAGCGCAGGATGGGTTTGTTGTCGTTCATGGCCGCTGCTCCCCTTGCCCACCGGGCTGCTTCGGATCGTAGACATGCACCGCCGGGTCTACCTGGTGCACGCTGTCATCGGGCGGCGCTGGGTGCTCGTCCTCCTCTACCCGCTGCGGGCCTACCCGCACGTAGTGGAAGAACCCGGCCAATACCGCCGCGCCCATGGCCAGCAGCGCCAGCGGTTTGGTGAAGCCCTTCCACAGCCCCACAAGCGGGCTGATCACCGGCTGGTCCGGCAGGCCGGCGTACAGCCTCGGCGTGTCGGCATGGTGCAGCACGTACATCACGTGGGTGCCACCGACGCCATCCGGGTCGTACAGCCCGGCCTTGTCGTAGCCCCGCGACTTCAGGTCGACGATGCGCTCGGCGGCGTGCACCTTCATCTCGTCCTTGCTGCCGAACACGATCGCCCCGGTCGGGCAGGTTTTCACGCAGGCCGGCTCCAGGCCCACGCTCACGCGGTCGGAACACAGCGTGCACTTGTACGCCTTGTGGTCCTTCTGCGAGATGCGCGGGATGTTGAACGGGCAGCCGGTAATGCAGTAACCGCAACCGATGCAGTGGTCCTGGTTGAAGTCGACGATGCCGTTGGCGTGCTTGATGATCGCCCCCGGGCTCGGGCAGGCCTTCAGGCAACCTGGGTCGGCGCAGTGCATGCAACCATCCTTGCGGATCAGCCACTCCAGGTTGCCGTCGTCGCGCTCGTGCTCGGTGAAGCGCATCAGGGTCCAGGTCTCGGCAGTGAGGTCCTGGGGGTTGTCGTAGGTGCCGTGGTTGTGGCCGACCTCGTCACGCAGTTCGTTCCACTCAGAACACGCCACCTGGCAGGCCTTGCAGCCGATGCACTTGGTGGTATCGATCAGCTTGGCGACTTCCTGCTGCTGGCGTACCGAAGGCGGTACGGTGGTGGTGGCCGAGCGGGCGATGATGTCTTGGCTGGCCATCAGAGTTTCTCCACTTTGACGAGGAACGACTTGGACTCTGGCGTCTGCGTGTTGCCGTCACCCAGGAATGGCACCAGCGTGTTGGTCAGGTAGCCATGCCGCGTTGCACCGGTGAAGCCCCAGTGCAACGGGATGCCGATCTGGTGCACGGTCTGGTTGTTGACCTGCAGCGGGCGAATCCGCTTGGTCACCACTGCCACCGCATCGATATGCCCGCGCTTGCTCGACACTCGCACCCGGTCGCCGGCCTTGATGCCTTTCTCATTGGCGAGTACCTCGCCGATCTCGACGAACTGCTCCGGCTGGGCAATGGCGTTGAGCCGGCAATGCTTGCTCCAGAAGTGGAAGTGCTCGGTGAGCCGGTAGGTGGTCGCCGCATAGGGGAACTCGTCGTGGGTGCCGAGGGTGTCCCACACCGAGTCGAAGATGCGCCCGGCCGGGTTGCTGACCACCTTCTTGTTCTGCGGGTGCAGCGGGTTGATGCCAATCGGCGTTTCGAATGGCTCGTAATGCTCGGGGAACGGGCCTTCGGCCATCTTGTCGATGGCGAAGAAGCGCGCCACGCCTTCAGGGTTCATGATGAACGGGTTCATACCCGCTTCCGGTGGCGAGTCGACCTTGAAGTCCGGCACGTCGGTGCCGGTCCAGGCCTTGCCGTTCCACCACACCAGGCGCTTTTTCTCCGGGTCCCACGGCTTGCCTTGCGGGTCGCTGGAGGCACGGTTGTAGAGGATGCGGCGGTTGGCCGGCCAGGCCCAGGCCCAGTTCTGCACCTGATGCATGCCGTAGGGGTCGCTGTTGTCACGACGGGCCATCTGGTTGCCCTGCTCGGTCCAGCTGCCGGCGAAGATCCAGCAGCCGGACGCGGTGCTGCCATCGTCCTTCAACTGCCCGAAGCCCGACAGCTGCTGGCCGGCTTTGAGCGTGGCGCCGGTGGCGTCGGTAAGGTCGGTGACTGCCCAGCCGTTCATCTCCTTGGCCAGCTCCTCCGGGGATGGCTCTTCAGGAATCCTGTACGGCCAGCTGATGTTCATGATCGCGTCAGGGTAGGCGCCGCCCTCGGCCTGGTAGCGTTGGCGCATGCGCAGGAACAGCTCGCTCATGATCTGCACGTCGGTACGGGTCTCACCCGGGCCGTCGGCCCCCTTCCAGTGCCATTGCAGCCAGCGGCTGCTGTTGACCAACGAGCCATCCTCCTCGGCGAAGCAGGTGGTGGGCAGGCGGATCACTTCGGTCTGGATACTGGCCGTATCGACATCGTTGAATGGCCCGGCGTTGCGCCAGAACTCCGAGGTTTCGGTAGCCAGCGGGTCCATGATCACCAGCCACTTGAGCTTGCCCAATGCCGCAGTCACGCGGTTCTTGTCCGGCAGCGCAGCGATCGGGTTGAAGCCTTGGCACACGTAGCCGTTGACCTTGCCTTGGCTCATCATCTCGAACATGCGCAGCACGTCATAGGCAGGCACGTCGAGCTTGGGCAGCCAGTCATAACCCCAGTTGTTTTCTGCCGTGGCGTTGGCGCCGTACCACGCCTTCATCAGGCTGACGTGGAACTTGCCGTAGTTCTGCCAGTACGACAGTTGCCCCGGGCGCAGCGGTCTGGATGCGCGCTTGTCGATGTAGGTGGCGTAGTCCTGCTCGGCATCCCCAGCCAGGGTCAGGTAACCCGGCAGCGAGTTCGACAGCAGGCCGAGGTCGGTCAGGCCCTGGATGTTGGAATGCCCGCGCAGTGCGTTGACCCCGCCACCTGGCATACCGACGTTGCCCAGCAGCAGCTGGACCATGGCCGCGCTGCGGATGATCTGCGCACCGATGGAGTGTTGCGTCCAGCCCAGTGCATAGAGAATCGTCATGGTCTTGCCCGGTACCGAGCAGGTGGCGATCTCTTCCCAGACCTTCATCATGGCGTCCTGTGGCATGCCACAGATCATGCTCGCCAGCTCAGGGGTGTAGCGGCTGTAATGCTGCTTCATCTGCTGGAACACGCAACGCGGGTGCTGCAGGGTCGGGTCGACCTTGGCAAAACCGTCCTCGCCCAGCTCGTAACCCCAACCGGATTTGTCGGCGTACACGCGCTTGGCCTCGTCGTAGCCGCTGAACAGCCCGTCCTCGAAGCCATAGCTCTCTTTGACGATGAACGACACGTCGGTGTAGTTGCGCACGTATTCGTGCTGGATCTTGTCGGTGCTCAGCAGGTAATTGATCAGCCCGCCCATGAAGGCGATGTCGGTACCGGTGCGGATCGGCGCGTAGTAGTCCGCCACCGAAGCGGTACGGGTAAACCGTGGGTCGACCACAATCAGCCGCGCCTTGTTGTGCGCCTTGGCCTCGGTCACCCATTTGAAGCCGCACGGGTGCGCTTCTGCTGCGTTGCCACCCATCACCAGGACCAGATTCGCGTTGGCGATATCGGACCAGTGGTTGGTCATGGCGCCACGGCCGTACGTCGGGGCAAGACTTGCCACCGTCGGGCCATGTCAGACACGTGCCTGGTTATCGAACCCCAGCATGCCTGTTGCGCGGACGACCTTGTGGGTCAGGTAGCCAGCCTCGCTGGAGGCGGCGGAGGCAGCAAGAAAACCGGTGGTAAGCCAGCGGTTGACGGTTTGCCCCTGGGCGTTCTTCTCGATGAAGTTGGCGTCGCGGTCCTGCTTCATCAGGTCGGCGACGCGGTCGAGCGCCTCGTCCCAGCTGACCCGCACCCACTCCTTGCTACCCGGCTTGCGTACCTCGGGGTACTGCAGGCGGCTTGGGCTGTGGATAAAGTCCAGCAGGCCGGCGCCTTTCGGGCATAGGGTGCCGCGGTTGACCGGGTGGTCGGCGTCACCTTCGATATGGATGATGCTCTGTTTGACGTTCTTGCCCGCATCGCCCTGGCTGTACAGGATCAGGCCACAGCCGACCGAGCAGTAGGGGCAGGTGTTACGGGCTTCTTTGGTGTGCGCCAGCTTGAAGTGACGCACCTGCTCGGCGAAGGCCGGCGTCGGGGCCATGCCCAACGCCGCCAGGCTCGAGCCTCCAAGGCCAACTGCGGCGACCTTGAAGAATTGCCGACGGTTGAGGTCCATCGTGCACTCCTGATCAGTTTTCGGGCGCTCGGGGCGTTGCCGGCACCTCGGGTCATCACGGTGGCGGCAAAGTCATGCCGCCAACCGTTAAGACTAGTCAAGAATGCCGAAAGTGCGATTGATCCCGGTCAGCACAGCGGTAGATTGCGCGCCACGTTCAAGGCCGCACTGCTCTGCGCCACCGGCATGATTTCGAGCGTGTTGATGTTTACGTGTGGCGGCTGTTCGGCGATCCAGGCAACCGTGGCGGCAATGTCCTCGGGCAGGATTGCCTGCACATCACGGTACAACGCATCCACCGCATTCAGGTCGCCGTTCAGGCGTACCACCGAGAAATCGGTCCCGGAACACAGCCCAGGTTCGATGTTGCTGACCCGCACGCGGGTGCCTGCCAGATCGGCGCGCAGGTTCAGGCTGAACTGACGCACGAATGCCTTGCTTGCGCCATAAACATTACCGCCCGGGTAGGGGTAAGTGCCGGCAATCGAACCCATGTTGATGATCATGCCACTGTCGGCTTCGACCATCTGTGGCAACACCGCGTGGGTGACCATGGCCAGGCCGGTGATGTTTGTGTCGATCATGCGCTGCCAGTTCTCGGCGCTGCAGGCCGGAGCCCGCTCGATACCCAGCGCCAGACCTGCGTTGTTGACCAGCACATTGATGCTCGACGCAGCTTCGTTGATCTGCGCAACTGCTGCGCTGATCGACTGCCCATCAGTCACATCCAGCGCCAGTGGAATGAAGTTGTCGCCAAGCTCATGCTCCAGTGCCTGCAGCTTGTCCAGGCGGCGGGCGCCACCGATCACACGGTAGCCCTTGGCAACCAAGGTGCGGCATATGGCTCGGCCAAAGCCTGAGGAGGCGCCAGTCACGAATGCAGTTTTCATCAGGTTTGTCTCCCAGAGGTATTGTCAGACCAGGTACTTCACGCCCAGGCTGGTGAACAGGCACAGCATGGAGAACACCAACACCTTGCGTACCACGTCGTTCCCTTTGCGCAGTGCCAGTGCACTGCCCATGTGATTGCCGAGGATGTTGCACGCCACCAGCGGCAACGCCAGCAGATAGACAACCTTGCCGGCCATGATGAATGCGACCAGCGCACCGATGTTGGAGGCGAAGTTGAAGGTCTTGGAGTTGGCCGAGCTGGAAACCAGGTCCATGCGCAGCAGGTAGTGAAAAGCGATGATGAACATGCTGCCGGTACCTGGGCCGAAGAAGCCGTCGTAAAAGCCGATGGCCAGACAGGTCAACGGCACGACGGTGTAGAGCATCCGCGCCGACAGCACTCGCTCCTCTATCGGGCGGTCCTTGGGAGTGAGGAAAATCAGAATGCCGAAAGGGATCAATGCCAGGATGATCTTGCCCACGGTTTCCTGAGAGATCGAGACAATCAGGTGCGCCCCCAGATAGGCGCCGAGCAGTGAGAAAGGTACGCCAACCAGTGCCACCTGCCAGACCATCTTGCTGTTGGCCAGGAAGTTGCGGATGGCAGCCAGCGTACCCAGCGTACTTACCAGTTTCTCCTGCCCCAGCGCTACCTGAGGCGGCATGCCCACCAGCAAAAACCCTGGCACCAAAAACAACCCGCCGCCCCCGGCAATGCTGTCCACAAAGCCCGCGACAAAGGCAATGGCGCCCAGCAGCAGGATCGCCAGCAGCCAGTGTTCCGCCCAGTAAGCGCCTAACAGTTCCATAGCAGTAATTCCGTCGAAAAATGAAGAGAGATCAGGAGAGCACTTCGTAAAGGTGATCGGCCCGGGCAAAGCGCACCCGGTTCAGGTCGTTGACCGCGAACACCCGTAGCAGCCAACGGTCAGCACCGTCGTTCTGCGGCTCGAAACCATCGCGGGCATGCAGCACGCGCTGGTTCTTGAAGATCATGAAATCGCCTGGCAGCAGCAGGTGAGGCTCATCGAAACGCCGGGTTTCCAACAGAACGCGCAGGGTGGCCAAGGCCTGCTCGGCTCGCAGGTTCAGCCCGTGGGTGTTCTCGCTGTCGAAGCGGCACAGCCACTCGCCTGAATGGCCGCGCACCAGCACTGGCAACTCAGCGGTGCAACGGCGGTTACCGGTGAACGAATCAGGGCGGCGGATTTCGAACTGCGCTTCGCACAGTTCACGCACGGTGGCCAAGGGCAGCGACGCGATCACTGCGTCAAGGTTGACCAAGGTGGTACTGATACGCGGATCACAGCGCATGCCGAAGAACGACAGGTATTCCGGGCAGCAGGAAACACTACCCAGCGGCTCGGAGGACAATGGCAGGTCGGGATTGTCGACGTGATAGGAGAAGCGCAGCCGCGAGCCATGCGAACTCTTTTGGCTGGATGATGTACGGGCCGGGATTACATGGCGAAACAGACGCCCGTCATTTTCACCCTCGTAGACAACCGGGTTGATGCCCATCAGGTTCTGCATGGTCAGGCTGACCAGACAGGCAATCGGCGTGCTGCGCGGGCTGAGCACACCAGAGTAAGGGGTCGGAGGCACATCGCGATCGCGTGGGCAATTACGCACAATCATGCTGGTCAGTTGCGGATCCTCAACGAAACCCCGGATTTGCTGGCACAGTGCTTTACCCAGGACCTCTTGAGCCTGCTCCTTGAGTTGCGGGTAAAGCTCTTTGCTGGTTTCGAAATCGAGCGGCGTATTGCTCAGCAAGGTTTGCCAGGCGCTGGAGACAACCCAGGGCAGGCGGATTTCGAGTGAGGTCTGAGGCTCGGCTGCTTGTTGCAGGTGTGCGCTTTCCATTTCAGGTGCTATTCCATTGGCCATTCGGTGTCTTGCTATGCCGGGCAGACGCGGCAGTTTTTGAAACCGTTCACACTTGGGCGATACGAGCGCGAGGTGCCACTCCAGGCACCACCACATTGCATCGACTCAATCATTGTAATTACAAAAATAAGCTCGATTCAATTGTTTTAATTGGCCGATTGCCATCATCATTGAATCGACTTAATCAACTTATTGATTTCAAAAGATTTCTTTGAGCAGCGCTTTTAACGCGTGATCACGCGCGTGCGCACCGTGCCAAAGCGAGCCCGCAGTGATACGCGCCGATTCGCATCAATAGAGTTAATCCACACATCGGAAACGCGATTACCCCGATAAGAGCTTTCGTGCTAGGCTTCCGCGTTCTTGCAGATTCTGGTGCCATTTCCATGTGGGTTCCTCACTACAGCGACCTGGCGCAGCCGGTCTACCTGATGATTGCCGATGCTCTTGAACAGGACATTGGCAACGGCCGTCTGGCGCCAGGCGACCGCCTGCCAACACTCAAGGATCTCGCCGAGTCATTGCAGGTGACGCCTGGCACTATCGGACGCGCCTATGACGAAGCCGCCAAACGGGGTTTGGTGGTTGGCGAGGTTGGCCGGGGTACTTTCGTCCTGCAGCAACGGCCGGCGCCTGCGCCTGCCCCCACCGCACCTTTGCGGCCCGCAGCGCTCAAGCATGAAAGCGGCCAGATTGACCTTTCGATCATCAAGCCCAACGATGCGCACATGGCCGACTGGCTGCGCAGAGCAATTACCGAGCTGGCGTCATCCCCCGACCTTGACCAAGTGCTCGACTACGTTACTGACGGTGGCCATGCGACGCACAAGCAGGCTGGCGCTACCTGGATTCAGCGCTGGCTGCCCGACGCTCGCGCGCAACAGGTGGTGCTGACCTCCGGCGCTCAACATGGGCTGCTGGTGGCCATCAGCAGCTTGTCGAAAGGCGATGATGTGATCCTCTGCGAGTCGCTCTGCTACCCCGGCATCATTTCCCTTGCCCACAGCATGGGCCGCCGTTTGCGCGGGGTAGCCATGGACGAGCACGGTCTGATTCCCGAGGCCTTGCGGGCCGCCTGCCAGGAGCACCGCCCGTCGCTGCTGGTGTGTGTGACCACTCACCAAAACCCGACCAACTCGGTAATGCCGCACGCGCGTCGCGAGGCTATCGCGCAGATTGCCCGCGAGTTCGACCTGTTTATCGTGGATGACGATATCTACGGTTTCCTCGAACCGGCGCCTGACTACAAACCCTTGGCCGCCTACGCACCTGAGCGCTCGGTGTACCTGACCAGCCTGTCCAAGAGCGTGCTGCCGGCCCTGCGTATCGGCTACCTCTACGCGCCGCCACAAACGCTGTCACGGTTGTCGTCCATGGTGCGCAGCAGCGTCTGGATGCCCTCCCCGCTGATGGCTCAGTTGGCCAGCAACCTGATCAACAGCGGTACGGCCGATCAGCTGGTGCGGGAGCAGCAGGAAGAAGCCGCCGCACGGCAGCTTATGGCACAGGAAATCCTTGGCAGGTACAAGATTCGCAGCCAGCCCAACAGTTTCCATATTTGGCTGGAACTCCCTGAACCATGGACCAGCGATGAATTCGCCAACCTGGCGCGCAACAATGGCGTCACCGTGGTCAGCGGCAGCCAGTTTCTGCCTGAGCGCACACCCACCAGCTGTGGCGTGCGTATCGCCCTGATGACGCCAAGCCGCGCCGAACTCAGCTTTGCCTTGACCAAGCTCGCCAGCTTGCTGGATTCATCCGAACCACGGCTTTTCTACTAGCAATGAGCGAGGCCGACGGATGCTCTCGAATCCGCTGACACGCCGGCGGCATTGGCTTCAGTGGCGCAACGCCGAGTCCTCAACATGAAGCTTGCCTCGGCGGCGGGGCGCGGCGCCCGCTCAGTATCGGAGTGGGCGCGCATAAAAAAACCCAGGGTAATGCCCTGGGTTTTCGATGTAGCGGACGCGTGACCGCTCGAATCAGAACGGTTATAAACACCGAAAAGTCGACTGGCTGAGCGAGTGAGTGAGTGAAACCCTTCATTTCATTGGGTAAGGATCACAAGGTACTCAAAACTGCCACAGAAACCGTTCGGTTTTTTGTTAGATTTCCTTCAGGCCACTGCTGATGGCGGCTGAAAACCTAACAAAAACGTAGCAGGTGACCGATCTGTGCAGATGGCTTGAGCCCAGCACAAAAGCCGACGAACGGTCATGCCAAGCTCTCGCCTTCAAGGTGCGGTGGCTCAGGCCACCTCCCCAGCTAGCTCTGCTTCCAGCAGCGCCGATAGGCCAACCCGCCTTGAAAATGCTTTCGGCGGAAGCCTGATAGCGTCCTGAACAGCTTTCATGTCGCCTACCAGTACTACCTGCACCTGTGCCCTGGTTGCTGCCGTGTAGACGAAAGTACGGTCGAGGATGCGGGACTGACGCACTGGGATGATGACGCGCTTGAACTGAGAGCCCTGAGCCTTATGCACAGTGATTGAGTAGGCGAGCTCAAGCGAGTCCACATCGCTGTCCAACAGGTAGTGCCGCACACCATCGAACGTTGCCATGCCTACGGCGGTGCAGACACGTGGCCTTTCCTCGTCGCCGACGTCGACAGTTCTGGGGGTATCAAAGATATCGTCAATACGTCCAAGCGAGCCGTTTTGAAGGTCGCGAACCCAATCATTCGCGGTGTACATGACCAAGTCACCTACGCACAGTCCAGTGGACTCGATCTCACCCGTCTCGGGGTTTTCCACGAACAACTGCTTACTGTGGTCAGCGTATTTGGTGTGGCAGATACGATTGAGGGCATCAACACCTGCGTGTCGGCATGATCTGGTTGCAGACAAGATTTGGGTATTGGCCCTGTCCTGCTCGTAGAGCCTGATTACAGTCGGAATGATGTCTTCATCGGCACACGCCAGAAAGACCACATCGTCCGTCTCATCTGAGCTGAAAGCGGGTACATCGCCGTTCCTGATCTGCCGGGACACAGCAGGGATAGCCGAGTCTTTGGCCTGGCGTTTGACCTCAATCAGTTCTGTCTTCGGGATACCGATCAAGTTGCACAGGACATGCAGGATGAGCCCAGCACCAATGGGGGGTAGCTGGTAGGGGTCGCCTACAAGGATGACCTGGCATTGAGGCGGCAGCTTCTGAACCAGGCGGTAGAATGTCACCAGGTCGAGCATAGAGGCCTCGTCGATGACGATGACCGGCGCCTGCCCCATATCCTTGTCCGTCACAGTCCGCAGAAATCCTGCGATTGTCTTAGCCTCCTGGCCGGTAGCCTCGATCATTCGAGCGGTAGCTCGGCCTGATAAAGCCATTTGGAAGCGAGGGCGCCCCGTCGTATCCAGGGCTTCATAGAGCGCCTTGAGCACGGTGGTCTTCCCGACTCCCGCTCCACCGGTGATCACACTGAATCTTGCCGAGAACGATGTGGCAACGGCATCCCGCTGGGCTTGGTTCAAACAAAAAGCTGGCAAGCCAAGATGGGTACGTTCCCTGCCCTCGAAACTCGAGATCACCTCATCGACATCCACCTTAAACAAGGACGGCTGTATTGATGGAGTGAGGATCAAGTCTCTAATGAACTGAGCGCAGCGCCGCTCCATCAACCAAGTACCAGGAGCGAATAGCACTGGCCCCAGCTCAGGCAGATCCTTGAAGACAAACTGACCAGCCTGCGAACCGACCATCAACGCTTTTGAAAGCGCAGAGGTCGGAGCCGAATGCGGCCTGATGAGTGCGGTAACGGAAGCCTGTAGGTCATTCAACGAGCTGCATGTATGGCCTTTTTCAGAGACACGGTACAGGGTCTCTTCCAGTGCTGCAGTCAGCCGTCGTGGGTCATCGAGGCCAAGGCCAAAGCTGTGCCTAGCGATGCCGTCAACACAGTCCCACGTACCCGTGAAGCTGAGCAGCCGATAGGGATCACTGGTGAGGGCGGAGATCGTGTTTTTCTTGTGAAAGCGGATCGCCTTACGAGCGATGTCCAGTGGGATCTGCCTGTCCTGGACAAATCGCAAGGTCTTAGCGTCACCGTCCTGAGCCCACCGCCCGAACATCCCATTGCGAACATCTTCTGACGGAATGATCAGCTCGACCGCCTGATGATCAGCCTGATCGAGGGCTTCGTATAGACGCTCTCCCAGGGCGTCCCACAGACGGGTGGCCTTCACCTCTCCAACACCCTTAACGTTATCCCCAAGCCACTGGATGACTTGCGACCCACTAGGGCGCACAAGCCGGATATCCTGGGCATCCACAGTTAATTCGTTGATCGAAAAAGCACCGTGAGCGCGCAGAACGGTACTTGCCTCACCATAAACCTCAAAGATCGCCCCTACTGCGATGTCAGAAAGCTTGGCAATGGCATCCGGAACCCTAATCACCACCGGGCTTGAGCGATCATTGATACCAAGAGCTGCGTCCATTCGGTGGCCGAAGGCGATGCACCCTTTTCTGTTGGATGAGCGGATGCTCGTGATCCGAACGCTGACACTGATGAGAGCAGGAGCGATGGTGTTCATCGTGGCATCCGTCCAGTTTCAACCAAAAACTCAGTGATCAGGGCATGACGATCCAGCATCTGCTTTGCCGCCTGGAGCTCTGCACGGAGAGCTGCATTCTCTTGTTCCAAGGAGTTCAGGCGTTGCCCATCCATACGGCGCTGCTTTGCATCAGCATCCCGCAGTGCCGGTTCAGGCTTTTGACCGGCAGGTAGCGAGGTGGTCAGTGGGGGCAGTATCCCGGCGCCCCGGAGCTCGTTCTCAAGTCCTTCCAAGGCTGCTCGAATCGCTGGGTTCTGTGTGATAGAGCTTTTACAGAATCCACACTCCGCCGCGATCTCAGATCGTTTCAGCTTGCCCCGGTGAACGTACTCACGAAAGTCGTCATCTGACTTTGAGGTTGTCCAGGCCATGAAGGCGGCATAGTTCTCCTTGCCGTCCTGTTGTCCATTAGCCATCAGGACTTCTCCTCGGACGATTCGCGATCCACGAACGGCAGTGGGGCATCGAGCTTCTCAGCCGAAACGTTGAATTTATGGGCGTTGTACTGCCAGCGAATAAATCGCTCGAGCAGCCGCTCGTTCTCACGTTCCAGGCGGGAATTCTCAGCCTCCAGTCGACGAATCCGCTGCTCCGCGATTCTAAGGCTCGCCGGGGGCTTTGACTTAACAAAGCCCGACTTCAATCTTTCCTTCTGGTGATCGAAAGCGCTCCTGATTTTCTCCTGCTGAGCCAGCGTTTGCCTTACTGGACGTGTTCCGATCAAAGGCTCAGCAGCGTCACTGAGAGCATCCCAGGTGAGTTTGCCCTCCCAGCTGTCAATGAGGCCAACAACCAGTTCTACATCTCTTTCATTCAGATGCTTAGCCATCAACTACATCCCCATCAGAGCGCGGAGTTCATCCATATCCGGCTCGTCCTTTTTCGGCGCAGGCAAACTCGGCGCTGTTGAACGGGCAGCAATGGCGCGCTTCAGTGGGCTGAACTCCTGGTCATTGCTAAGGCGGATGATCGTGCCGTCTGGAGTGTCTTTCGCTTCAAGGATTTGGATTAGTTGATCAGCCCGCTCCAGGGTCTTGATCTGATGCTGGCTCCAGCGATCAGCCCCATAGATACCGTCTTGGTTTGCGGCCTGCGCCTTTGCGAGTTGAGCACGAATCGCGTCACGATGGCTCTTGAGCCGTTGAAGCTTGCTGTCATCGCCTTTCACACAGACTTGCTCTGTGCAGTTGAGGCAATCCCGGTGCTTCTGGCATGGCAGCATCGAATAATCATGCACACAGAAGCCAAAAATAGTGATGTGAGCGATTCCCTCACCTGCAGCGTCGAGATCCGCCAGCGTGACTGGAGAGTTTTCTCGGATCTTGGTCAATGCGACCCCAACCCCAACCTCCCGAGCCATCTCAACGTGCTCGTCGTCAGTCATATGGTTGTAGGTAGCGTTCTGATGGATATTCGCTCGAGCCGACCATTTCGCAACGTCCAACTGCCCCATCGCACCGCGCTGAGCCAAAGTGTTTAGGTAGTGGCGAATCTGGTGTGACGACATCGAGATAGGACTACCGTCCGGGTTTTTGTAGCCGTTGCGCTCCCAGATGCTGTGTTCCTGACCGCTGATGTAGTTGATGTCAGTTGTGAACGTACTTTTACCTGGTGCCCATACGATGATCGGTCGAGGTGGCATATCCATGCGGAGTTCGTTCTGTCGGAAACAGCACAGTGCTTCAGAATATTTGATGTGCCGCTCTTCATTCAACCACGGCCACCCCTTGGGAAGCTTGCTATGCATGTAGTCGTTTAGGAGCCGCAGCGTCACGTACCCGTTCTCGGCATAGAAGGCTGAAATGGGCTTGTATGACTTCATGCCACTCTTCAACCGGAAGGTTGCATCTGAAGGCCTTTCACCAGGATCAAACCCCATAGCCAAGCAGGCCTGCTCATTTGTGAGTGGCTGATCTTCACCTACATCCGGGCAGTTTTCATGGCGGTAGAATTCTGCTGGGTTGGTCTCCAACCATTTCGCGAGTTTGCGACCTGGTTCGGACATTTCTGTAAGGCGGCGCACGGCCTCTTCAGCGACCTGCTCCATTGGAGTAGGAAGCCATTTGATATCGGACTCGAACCCTTTGCCGCCATAATATCTCAGCCCAAGGCGCATCGTTCCTTCACTGTCGGCTGCCCGATACAAACAGTTAACTGGGAGATCCTGTACCTCCGTGATCCTCGACGGCGCGCACATGCATAGAGCAAATATCGATGAAGTGAAGCGATCTCGTGCGCCAAGTAGATCGTTGCCAAAAATCTCCGCCATCGAGTCGAGCAAGTAGTTTTCGGGCATTTTCGCCTGGCGTCGCTCTTTGCCCGCTGCGTCAGTGCGGTGAATCTCCAATGGCTTCTTGATCGGATTTTTCCAAATGATTGGCGTTTGAACGATGCCACTTTCATTCAGAAATTCGACAAGCCTCACCAGACTGATACCCGCCTGATATGCCGTGGCTTCATAGGAGCGTGCGACCTGCACTGCCTCGTTCAAAACGCTGATGTCAGTCAGAGTGATGTCAGCGCGGCCTTTGATTTCCAAGAGTGCAGCCTCAATACACCTGATGGCTTTGAACTCATTCTTAAGCTTGCTCGGGTTGTGACCTTGCTGATATCGAACAAACGCTTTCGCGAAGGGAATGATTTCTTGATCCAGCAATTGTTCTTGTGTGTACCCGCGAGCTGGAGCGCCTTTTTTGGTGAAGTTACCGACACCTGGCCAAGCGTGACTGTACCAATCTAGGTCATCACCAAACACGGTGAGCCGGTCACGGCACATGAGAATGAACTCCTCCAATTTTTTCCGGCTGGTGAGCTCAGCCTTGGGTACAAATAGGAAGACGTTAGACATTCAAAAGGTCTCTCTTCATAGCGTTGCACCGAGTGACGACATTGCTCACGGCAAGAATGAGCCGGTCATTGACAGAGGCGATTTTCAGATCGCCAGTGGCACCGCAGACGTTGTCGCGCTCACGAATTAGATCATCCAATACAAGCTCATGTGGGCCGTCCAGCCAGGGCTGAAAGTGAGCGCAGGTGTAACAGGCAATCGGTGCGAGAGCCCCGCAAAAACCGTAACTACCACATGTGCCGACGTTCCCACCGGCACTGCACACGCGGCTGCAAGGATCACTGCCACGGCGAGCCTTTGTCTCGTCTACGACAACTACACCCAGGAAGGCTTGTGCAATCGGAGCCAATTGCAAAGCAACAGCTTTATCGATGCGCTTCACGATGTCGGGTATGTTCTTCACATAAACACCAGCATTCTGAATATCTGAGTGATCAAGCGCCTCTGCGATTATGTATTCACCTTTACCCTCGCGAGCTAGGTTTGTGCCCAAGGTGTAACGGAAGCGATAGGCATTCAAGTGCGTAATCGCCCCTGTACGTTCACTGACGACGTTGATGACCTTTTTCACAGATCTCATCGTCTCGTTAACTTCCAGCACTCTGGCGTGCAAGAAGTCACCTTCCAATTGAGACTTCAGCTTCTCTGAAGCGTCGTACCTGTGGAGCGAGTGAAAAAGTGGTAACTCACCAACAAGGTCTACTGAAAGCTCTTCGCCAAGCCGCTCTTCAAAAATCAGTTTCACAGCATTGGCTTGAGACTGGAGAAGAACCCAGAGGTCTTCAACAATCTCAAATTTTTTAAATTCGGAGCGAAACTCCGCATGCTTCTGCTTGCCGCGAGGGAAGTTGATATAATACTTCCCCCCTACGACAACCAAATCCTTCACCTTCAATGAGACCAACTGAATTGGGCGACGACCAGTCATGGCAAGAGTCATTGCATAGCACGCATCTCGCAGCCCCAGTGTTCCCCTCGCATAGGAGTCGAGCACACCGGCTACAATTCCATTCATCTCAATGTCAGTGAAAGGGCCACTTTCTGGGCACATAGATTGAACTGCATAGCCCTTTTCGTTTCCTTTGATTCGCCACTTCTCAAGCATTGAAAGTGTTTCAGAAGGAATCCCTGAATACCCGAGAGCAATCCAAGTCCTAATAAAGGCTCGCATTGAACTAAGTTGCCACTCATTTTTCTTACCTAACGCATCCCGGTAGGAAATCAGCGACTCTGGGCTAAAGAGAATTCCGCCAGCCGTATTCCCCATGTAGTTCCTGAAGCGACCATAGATACTAGCGACATATTGAGCCGAACAAGTCTCACCATAAAACGCAAGAATCTGACGAAATGAATCATCGAGATCATCGCCTATCCAAACAGGAATTTCAAAGTTAAACGCAGTGTCTTTATTCAACCGCCAATAGCCTGAATAAATAGAAACTTCGTAACCATCTTTCGAGAGAAAAGCTTGCCGCTGATATTTTACGGGTTCCTGACTCTCAACAACGACTACCTGCGCAAGTGCCTGGCTCTCATCAGCGACCATTAGAATCTGCCCTCAAATATTTTTCTTGCATAGCCACCACAGCCTTATCAGCAGCCTCTCTGACATATTTCTTGTTATATGTCTGAGCAGTGCCGGAGGTCTCACTCCAACCCATGATATAAGATCGCATTTTCTCTATCTTCTCAGGCGTCCAACCACTAGCTTCGCACTTCTTCGAGAAAACGTAGTTCCACTGATGACGAAGAGCATGAGCATGCAATCCAGTAGTGTCATCAATCAGGCCGGATACCATTTCAATAAACTTACCGAAGCCCGAATTTGAGAGAGGCCACCCTAAAGTTCTACCAGGACGGTGAACGACAAAGAGATATCCATGCTTACGAGCTCCCGGCACTCCATTTCGATACTTGGTGACGTAGCTGTGAATCTTATCCATCAACTCAGGAATCAGTGGAATAGTTCGTTCCTTCGTCTTTGTAAGCGGTTGATAAGTCCTCGGATCACCACCAGAGTCAGCCCGACGCACAACCTTGACCGTATTCCTAGCGAAATCGAAGTCTTCAATTTTCAGATTCAGTAATTCCCCGCGCCGCATCCCGGTCACGCGAAGGATGATGAACATCAGTGCGTTTCTATACTGCAAGCCGATATCCGCTACCGGGTTTGACAGATTACCTGGAGCAAGCATCTCCTCAAGCGCATCAAGTACGTTGTCATCCAAGGTGGCAGCCGAACGATCCTTTTCGGTCTTGTCGCCAAATTTAGGACGATTAGCCTTGACCTGAGAGACCATGGCAGCGATTTCTTTGGCGCTGTTCGAAGTCGTCGGTAGCAGCCTCCCGGCGAGAAACCCCAGATACTCTGCACCGATGGTCATACGGTTGTACTGAGTATCCTTAGACACCCTCTTGACCTGACGATTGATCGCTACCACCGTTTCTACTTCGGGCAGCATGCTATCCATGGGTTTCTGCATGAAGTCCCTCAATGAATGGACTTCATGGGCCTGAAGCAGCTCGCTTCGCTTAAAGCGCGATTCCAAATCGATGCCGTAGTATTCCTGCCAAGCGTAGATCGCCTTGATCGCATGCAGAGCGCTATGGATGGTGTTGATCGACAGAGATGCTCCCCTGAGTTCGGCGGTAGCGTAGAGCGCGGGGTAGTAGAGAGGCATGCCGGACTCATCGACCAGGATCGAAAACCTCTCTCCTGCCTCCCCCTTAAAGCGTCTGATCGCTAACTCCATGTTCACCTCGAATTTCTAACGTAAATTCAAGGTAGGATTGTTGAGAAATAGCGTCAAGAATTTTTTTACGGCACCAAAACGACAAAGCCCCCGCATGGCGGGGGCTTTGGGGAGAAACCTAACAAAAAGGTCTCTGGTGGTAATTAGAACGGAATATCGTCATCGAAGCTGTCGAAGTCAGCGGCCGGCTGCGGTGCAGGCTGCTGGGGCGCTGGGCGCTGAGGGGCCTGTTGCGGACGCTGGGCCTGCTGGCGAGGCGGTGCCTGGTTGTACTGTTGCTGCTGGCCGCCACCCTGGTTGTAGTTGCCGCCACCCTGGTTGTACGGGTCGCCGCCTTGCTGCTGGCCTTGCGGACGGCCGCCAAGCAGCTGCATGGTGCCGTTGATGTCGACGATGATCTCGGTGGTGTAGCGCTTGATACCGTCTTTTTCCCACTCGCGGGTCTGCAGCTTGCCTTCGATGTAGCACTGCGAACCCTTGCGCAGGTACTCGCCGGCAATTTCGGCAACCTTGCCGAACAGCGACACACGGTGCCACTCGGTACGCTCGACCTTCTGGCCCGACTGTTTGTCGGTCCACTGCTCGCTGGTGGCCAGGCTCAGGTTGGTCACGGCGTTACCGTTGGGCAGGTAGCGGACTTCGGGATCCTGGCCACAGGTGCCGACCAGAATGACTTTGTTAACCCCACGGGCCATAACGTTCTCCTAGGCTTCGCACGCCGAAGAGGCCGGGTTAACCAGGCGCTCGAGGGTCGTACGGTCCAAAATTTTCGTATCCAGTTTGATATAGATGGCGGCTTCTTCAGCCACCACAACGGCGTCGGTCACACCCGGCACGGCCATCAGGCGCTCGGTCAGGCCGGCTTCCCGGACTGCCTCTGGCGTCAGCGGCATGCGCAGGCTGGTCACATAGGGCGGCTCGTTCATGCGAAGCGCGACGACCAGCCAGATGGCACACAGTACCGCACAACCGAGGAACACCATGTTCAGCCCGCCGTGCTGGAACAACCAGCCACCGAGGATTCCTCCCAAGGCAGCGCCAAGGAACTGGCTAGTGGAATAAACCCCCATTGCCGTCCCCTTGCCACCGGCAGGCGACACCTTGCTGACCAGCGAAGGCAGCGAAGCCTCCAGCAGGTTGAATGCGGTAAAGAATACCACGGTGCCAATCACCAGTCCGCGCAAACCGTCAGCCCACTCCCAGAAGTATATCTCTGTCAGCAGCAGGACACTGACCGCACCGGCCAACACACGTTTCATCTTGCGCTTCTTTTCGCCGTAGATGATGAACGGGACCATTGCAAAAAATGAGATGAACAACGCGGTCAGGTACACCCACCAGTGTTGCTCTTTGGGCAGGCCCCCGCGCTCGACGAAGGCCAGTGGCAATGCGACGAAGCTGGCCATGAGAATGGCGTGCAGCACAAAAATGCCCACGTCCAGGCGCAGAAGGTCCGGATGGCGCAGGGTCGGGCCGATGGCCTGGCGCGCTACACCCGACTCGCGGTGCTGCAGGATGCTGTGCGAGTTGGGCACGACAAACGCGACCAAGAGGATGCCGACCAGGGCAAGACCCGCCGTGGCCAGGAACAATCCTGACAAACCAAAGGCACTTGTCAGCAATGGGCCGACGACCATGGCGACCGCGAACGACAGGCCGATGCTCATGCCGATCATGGCCATGGCCTTGGTCCGGTGTTGCTCGCGAGTGAGGTCGGACAGCAGCGCCATGACTGCGGCAGAAATCGCCCCCGCGCCCTGCAGGATACGCCCGGCGATCACCCCCCAGATGGAATCGGCCTGGGCCGCCAGCACGCTGCCCAAGGCAAAGATCACCAGCCCCAGGTAAATCACCGGCCGACGGCCGATGCGGTCGGAAATCATGCCGAACGGGATCTGCAATACCGCCTGGGTCAGGCCATAGGCACCGATGGCCAGGCCGATCAGCGCTGGCGTGGCGCCGGCCAGGTCCATGCCGTAGGTGGCCAGCACCGGCAAGACCATGAACATGCCCAGCATACGAAAGGCAAAGACCAGGGCAAGGCCGCCAGCGGCGCGGGTTTCGCCGCCACTCATGCGCTCGTTGTGGGTGTCGTGCATGGATTAACCTCGTGTGAACCGGCGGCGATTCTATCAGTCCGACAGCTTGACGGCATCTACGCGACGCTTTGCCGCGTCATACTGGCGCGCCGTATACTTCCTTGTTTATGCCCGCCAAGCGAGGCCGCAGTGGACAAGATCCTGATTCGTGGGGCACGTACCCACAACCTGAAGAACATCGACCTGACCCTGCCCCGGGACAAGCTGATCGTGATCACCGGCCTGTCCGGTTCCGGCAAGTCGTCCCTGGCGTTCGATACCTTGTACGCCGAAGGCCAGCGCCGCTACGTGGAGTCGCTGTCGGCCTACGCCCGGCAGTTCCTGTCGATGATGGAAAAGCCCGACGTCGACACCATCGAAGGCCTGTCGCCGGCCATTTCCATCGAGCAGAAATCGACCTCGCACAACCCACGCTCCACGGTTGGCACCATCACCGAAATCTACGACTACCTGCGGCTGCTCTATGCCCGCGTCGGCACCCCTCGTTGCCCGGACCACGATATCCCGCTGGAGGCGCAAACGATCAGCCAGATGGTCGACCTGGTGCTGGAGCGCCCGGAAGGCAGCAAGCTGATGCTGCTGGCACCGGTGGTGCGCGAGCGCAAGGGTGAGCACCTGGCGGTGTTCGACGAGCTGCGCGCACAGGGCTTCGTCCGCGCACGGGTAAACGGCAAGCTTTACGAGCTTGATGAACTGCCGAAGCTGGACAAGCAGAAGAAGCACAGCATCGATGTGGTAGTGGACCGCTTCAAGGTCCGCGCCGACCTGCAGCAGCGCCTGGCCGAATCGTTCGAGACCGCACTCAAGCTGGCTGACGGCATCGCCCTGGTAGCGCCAATGGACGACGAAGAAGGCGAAGAGATGATTTTCTCCGCCCGCTTCGCCTGCCCGGTCTGCGGCCATGCCATCAGCGAGCTGGAACCGAAGCTGTTCTCCTTCAACAACCCGGCTGGCGCCTGCCCGACCTGTGATGGCCTGGGGGTCAAACAGTTCTTCGACACCAAGCGCCTGGTCAATGCCGAACTCACCTTGGCCGAAGGCGCGATCCGTGGCTGGGACCGGCGCAACGTGTACTATTTCCAGATGCTTGGCTCGCTGGCCGCGCATTACGGCTTCAGCCTGGAAGAACCGTTCGGCGAGCTGTCGGCCGAGCACCAGAAGGTCATCCTGCAAGGCAGTGGCAAGCAGACTGTCGACTTCAAGTACCTCAACGACCGTGGCGACATCGTCAAGCGCTCGCACCCGTTCGAAGGCATCGTGCCAAACCTTGAGCGCCGCTACCGCGAGACCGAATCGGCCACTGTGCGTGAAGAGCTGGCGAAGTTCCTCGGCACCCAGCCCTGCCCGGATTGCCGCGGCACCCGCCTGCGCCGCGAGGCGCGGCATGTATGGGTTGGCGAAAAGACCCTGCCAGCGGTGACCAACCTGCCGATCGGTGAAGCCAGCAACTATTTCGGCGAGCTGACCCTCACCGGCCGCCGCGGCGAGATTGCCTCAAAAATTCTCAAGGAAATCTGCGAACGCTTGCAGTTCCTGGTCAACGTCGGCCTCGACTACCTCACCCTCGACCGCAGCGCCGATACCCTGTCCGGTGGCGAAGCGCAGCGTATTCGTCTGGCCAGCCAGATCGGCGCCGGCCTGGTCGGGGTGATGTACATCCTCGATGAACCGTCCATCGGCCTTCATCAACGCGACAACGACCGCCTGCTGGCCACCCTCAACCACCTGCGCGACCTGGGTAACACGGTGATTGTGGTGGAGCATGACGAGGACGCCATTCGCCTGGCCGACTACGTGGTCGACATTGGCCCGGGTGCCGGGGTGCACGGCGGCCAGATCGTCGCCGAGGGCACGCCGCAGGAGGTCATGGACCACCCTGACTCGCTGACCGGCAAGTACCTGTCCGGGCGCAAGAAGATTGTCGTGCCAGCCAAGCGCACACCGCGCAACAAGAAGCTGCAGCTAAAGCTCAAAGGCGCGCGCGGCAACAACCTGCAGAACGTCGACCTGGAAGTCCCGATCGGGCTGCTGACCTGTGTAACCGGGGTATCCGGCTCGGGCAAGTCGACGCTGATCAACAACACCCTGTTCCCGCTGGCAGCCACTGCCCTCAATGGAGCAAGCACCCTGGAGGCGGCCCCGTACAGCAGCATGGACGGCTTGCAGCACCTGGACAAGGTGGTGGATATCGACCAGAGCCCGATCGGCCGCACCCCGCGCTCGAACCCGGCGACCTACACCGGCATCTTCACGCCGATCCGCGAGCTGTTCTCCGGCGTGCCGGAATCGCGCTCACGCGGCTACGGCCCCGGGCGCTTCTCGTTCAACGTCAAGGGTGGCCGCTGCGAGGCTTGCCAGGGGGACGGCCTGATCAAGGTGGAGATGCACTTCCTGCCAGACATCTACGTGCCGTGCGACGTGTGCAAGAGCAAGCGCTACAACCGCGAAACCCTGGAGATCAAGTACAAGGGCAAGAACATCCACGAGGTGCTGGAAATGACCATCGAGGATGCCCGCGAGTTCTTCGACGCGGTACCGGCGCTGGCGCGCAAGCTGCAAACGCTGATGGATGTGGGGCTTTCGTACATCAAGCTGGGGCAGTCGGCGACCACACTGTCTGGCGGTGAAGCGCAGCGGGTAAAGCTGTCACGCGAGCTATCCAAGCGCGATACCGGCAAGACCCTGTACATCCTCGATGAACCGACCACAGGCCTGCACTTTGCTGATATCCAGCAGCTGCTGGACGTCCTTCATCGCCTGCGCGACCACGGCAACACCGTGGTGGTGATCGAGCACAACCTGGATGTGATCAAGACCGCCGACTGGTTGGTAGACCTGGGGCCGGAGGGTGGCTCCAAAGGTGGCCAGATCATTGCCTGCGGTACACCTGAAGAGCTGAGCGGGATGAAACAATCGTATACCGGGCATTACCTGAAACCGCTGCTGGAGCGGGATCGGGCCTGAGTGTTGCGACTGCAATGAAAAAGCCCCAGGTACCGTTGGTGCCAGGGGCTTTTTTGAGTTGTGGGTAACTTACATCTGCGACTGCAGGTAGTTTTCCAGGCCAATGGCCTTGATCAACCCTTGCTGCTTCTCCAGCCAGTAGGTGTGATCTTCTTCGGTATCCGCCAATTGCGCACGGAGGATGTCACGGCTCACGTAGTCCTTGTGCAGCTCACACAGCTCGATGCCTTTGCACAGGGCGCCACGCACTTTGTACTCGAGCTTGAGGTCAGCCTCGATCATCTCCGGCACGGTGCTGCCGACCTCAAGGTCGTCCGCACGCATGTCGGGGGTGCCTTCGAGCATGAGGATGCGACGCATCAGGGCATCGGCGTGCTGCGTCTCTTCTTCCATCTCGTGGTTGATGCGTTCGTAGAGCTTGGACAGGCCCCAGTCTTCGTACATGCGCGAATGAATGAAGTACTGGTCGCGTGCCGCCAGTTCGCCCTTCAGCAGCGTGACGAGGTAGTTGATTACATCTGGGTGGCCTTGCATCGCCCTGGTTCTCCATGTGAAAACGTCTATGCCACATAGTGTGAACCAGCTTTTGCCTGCGGTCACTGAAAAACCCGCAATCAGAAGCAAAAAATCGGTTAAACAGTAGTGATATTCATTGAAAAACCGCCCAAATGAGGGCGGTTCTGCTTATCACTTAGAGTCAGGCCAGGTTGATGCCCAACGCCTTGGCAATCCCTTCGCCATAGGCCGGGTCAGCCTTGAAGAAGTACTGCAACTGGCGCTGGATCACGTCTTCGCTGACACCTGCCATGGTGCCGGCAATGTTGCTGATCAGCAGTGCCTTCTGCTCATCGCTCATCAGGCGGAACAACGCGCCGGCGTGACTGAAGTAGTCGGTGTCCTCACGGTGATCGTAACGGTCTGCCGAACCGTTCAGGGCCAGCGCGGGTTCAGCATGGCGTGGCGACTGCTTCGGTGCCTCAGCGTAGCTGTTGGGCTCGTAGTTCGGTGCACTGCCGTAACTGCCAGTGGCCATGGAGCCGTCGCGCTGGTAGCTGTTGACTGCGCAGCGTGGGGCATTCACCGGCAAGTGCTGGTGGTTGGTGCCCACACGGTAGCGGTGTGCGTCTGCGTAAGCGAATACACGGCCCTGCAGCATGCGGTCCGGCGACAGGCCAACCCCTGGCACCATGTTGCTCGGCCCGAACGCAGCCTGCTCGACTTCGGCGAAGTAGTTGAGCGGATTACGGTTGAGCTCCAGCACGCCCACCTCTATCAACGGATAATCCTTCTGCGACCAGGTCTTGGTGACGTCGAAGGGGTTCTCGTAGCGGCTGGCTGCCTCGGCTTCGCTCATGACCTGAATGCATACGGTCCAACGCGGGTAGTCGCCACGTTCAATGGCTTCGAACAGGTCGCGCTGGGCGTAGTCCGGGTCAGTACCCGCCAGGCGTGCAGCATCTGCCGGCGCGAGGTTCTTGATACCTTGCTGGGTCTTGAAATGCCATTTGACCCAGGTACGCTCGTCCTTGGCGTTGATCAAGCTGTACGTGTGGCTGCCGAAGCCGTGCATATGGCGATAGCCGTCCGGAATACCACGGTCCGAGAACAGGATGGTGACCTGGTGCAGCGCCTCGGGCGAGTGCGACCAGAAATCCCACATCATCTGGGCGTTCTTCAGGTTGGATTGCGGATGGCGCTTCTGGGTGTGGATAAAGTCCGGAAACTTCAGCGGGTCGCGAATGAAGAACACTGGCGTGTTGTTACCCACGATGTCCCAGTTGCCTTCCTCGGTGTAGAACTTGACGGCAAAGCCACGAGGATCTCGCTCGGTATCTGCAGAGCCACGTTCACCGCCAACAGTGGAGAACCGCAGGAAGGTATCTGTTTGCTTGCCGATCTGCTCAAACAGCTTTGCGCTGGTGTAGTGGGTTATATCGCGGTTGACGGTAAAGGTGCCATAGGCGCCCGAGCCTTTGGCGTGTACGCGGCGCTCAGGAATGTTCTCGCGGTTGAAATGTGCGAGCTTCTCGATCAGGTGGAAGTCCTCGAGCAACAGCGGGCCACGCGGGCCGGCGGAACGGGAGTTCTGGTTGTCGGCTACTGGTGCACCGCTGGCGGTGGTAAGAATCTTGCTCATGGGCTCTCCTTATCGGTCTTCAAGCGCCGGCTAATCGGCTTGGAGAGAGTATTGACGAGCAAGGTCACAGGGACAAATTCATTACATGACTTGTATCAATAGAAATTAACAATACAGGCAGACACAAAAAACCGGGCACTAGGCCCGGTTTTTTGTAGCAGACAGAACGTCTTACTCAGCAGCTTCTACAGCACCGCCGACCGGACGATCAACCAGCTCGACGTACGCCATAGGCGCGTTGTCGCCAGCGCGGAAACCGCACTTCAGGATGCGCAGGTAGCCGCCCTGACGGGTGGCGTAGCGCTTGCCCAGGTCGTTGAACAGTTTGCCAACAGCGGACTTCGAACGGGTACGGTCGAAGGCCAGACGACGGTTAGCAACGCTGTCTTCCTTGGCCAGGGTGATCAGCGGCTCGGCAACGCGGCGCAGTTCCTTGGCTTTCGGCAGGGTGGTTTTGATCAGCTCGTGCTCGATCAGCGACACTGCCATGTTCTGGAACATAGCCTTGCGGTGAGAGCTGGTACGGCTCAGGTGACGTCCACTTTTACGATGACGCATGATTCATTCCTTACCAAACACTACGTTCGGTGATTACGACGATCAGGCGGTCGCCTTGTCGTCTTTCTTAAGACTTGCAGGCGGCCAGTTGTCGAGGCGCATGCCGAGAGACAGACCACGAGAGGCCAGGACGTCCTTGATTTCAGTCAGGGACTTCTTGCCCAGGTTAGGAGTCTTCAACAGCTCTACTTCGGTACGCTGAATCAGGTCGCCGATGTAGTAGATGTTCTCCGCCTTGAGGCAGTTGGCCGAACGTACAGTCAGTTCCAGGTCGTCAACCGGACGCAGCAGGATCGGATCGATCTCGTCTTCCTGCTCGACTACGACGGGCTCACTGTCACCTTTGAGGTCGACGAACGCGGCCAACTGCTGTTGCAGGATGGTCGCAGCGCGGCGGATAGCCTCTTCAGGATCCAGGGTACCGTTGGTTTCCAGATCAATGACCAGCTTGTCCAAGTTGGTACGCTGTTCAACACGGGCGTTTTCGACCACATAGGCGATACGACGCACCGGGCTGAACGAAGCGTCCAACTGCAGACGGCCAATGCTACGGCTTTCGTCTTCGTCGGTTTGACGGGAGTCAGCCGGCTCGTAACCGCGACCACGAGCTACAGTGAGCTTCATGTTCAGGGCGCCGTTCGACGCCAGGTTCGCGATTACGTGATCGGGGTTGACGATCTCGACATCGTGATCCAGCTGAATATCGGCAGCGGTAACCACCCCCGAACCCTTTTTCGACAAGGTCAGCGTAACTTCGTCACGACCGTGCAGTTTGATAGCCAGGCCTTTCAGGTTCAACAGGATTTCAATTACGTCTTCCTGTACACCTTCGATCGCGGAGTACTCGTGGAGTACGCCATCGATCTCGGCCTCGACTACTGCACAGCCAGGCATGGAGGACAACAGGATGCGGCGCAGCGCGTTGCCCAGGGTATGGCCGAAACCACGCTCGAGAGGCTCGAGCGTAATCTTGGCGCGGGTCGGACTGACTACCTGCACATCAATGTGGCGGGGAGTCAGGAACTCATTTACCGAAATCTGCATGGATGCACCTATTTTCTAGCCCTTACTTGGAGTAGAGCTCGACAATCAGGTTTTCGTTGATGTCGGCAGACAGGTCGCTGCGAGCAGGAACGTTCTTGAAAACGCCCGACTTTTTAGCAGCATCCACGTCAACCCACTCAACGCGGCCACGCTGGGCGCACAGTTCAAGGGCTTGAACAATGCGCAGCTGGGCCAGCGACTTCTCGCGGACCGCGACCACGTCACCCGGACGAACTTGGTAGGATGGAATGTTTACAGTCTTACCGTTGACGCTGATCGCTTTGTGCGAAACCAGCTGACGGGATTCGGAACGAGTCGAACCGAAGCCCATACGGTAGACGACGTTATCCAGACGGCACTCGAGCAGTTGCAGCAGGTTCTCACCGGTTGCGCCTTTTTTCGAGGCTGCAGCTTGGTAGTAACCGCGGAACTGACGCTCCAGAACACCGTAGATACGACGGACTTTTTGTTTCTCGCGCAGCTGGGTACCGTAGTCGGACTGACGGCCACGGCGCTGGCCGTGGATACCTGGGGCTGCTTCGATGTTGCACTTCGATTCCAGAGCGCGAACGCCGCTCTTCAGGAACAGATCGGTGCCTTCACGACGAGACAGTTTGCATTTTGGACCAATGTAACGTGCCATTCTTCTGTCTCCTGATTACACGCGACGCTTCTTCGGCGGACGGCACCCGTTATGCGGGATTGGCGTCACGTCGGTGATGCTGGCGATCTTGTAGCCGCAGCTGTTCAGTGCACGAACGGCGGATTCACGACCCGGACCTGGACCCTTGACGTTGACGTCGAGGTTCTTCAGGCCGTATTCCAGCGCAGCTTGACCAGCACGTTCAGCAGCAATCTGGGCTGCGAACGGAGTGGATTTGCGCGAACCACGGAAACCCGAACCACCGGAGGTCGCCCAGGACAAAGCATTGCCCTGACGGTCGGTGATGGTCACGATGGTGTTGTTGAAAGAAGCGTGGATGTGGGCGATGCCATCAACCACTGTCTTTTTGACTTTCTTACGAGGACGAGCAGCAGGTTTTGCCATGTCTATATTCCTGGGCGGTTACTTGCGGATCGGCTTACGCGGGCCCTTACGGGTGCGTGCGTTGGTCTTGGTGCGCTGACCGCGAACCGGCAGACCTTTACGATGACGCAGGCCGCGGTAGCAACCCAGGTCCATCAAGCGCTTGATCTTCATGTTGATGTCACGACGCAGGTCACCTTCGGTGGTGAACTTCGCAACTTCGCCACGCAGGGTTTCGATTTGCTCGTCGCTCAGATCCTTGATCTTAGCGGCTGGGTTTACACCAGCGTCTGCACAAATCTTCTGTGCAGTTGTGCGACCGACACCATAGATGTAGGTCAGCGAGATAACAGTATGCTTGTTATCTGGAATGTTGACGCCTGCAATACGGGCCATTCAGTGGGACTCCAATTGACAGCTACCTACGCCCCGGAAGCCAAGAAATAGGGCGCGAGATAATATCGCTGTAGAAACGAATAATCAACCCAGCAGCACACTAGCTGCTGGGTTTGAAGCGCAGATCACACTCAGCCTTGGCGCTGTTTGTGACGCGGTTCCGCGCTGCAGATCACTCGAACGACGCCTTCGCGACGGATGATCTTGCAGTTACGGCACAGCTTTTTCACCGATGCACGAACTTTCATTACCGACTCCTCGAACCTTAGGGGCGTATCAACGCAGCAAACCGCTGCCGCCGTAGCCTTTCAGGTTGGCTTTCTTCATCAGGGATTCGTACTGGTGCGAAACGAGGTGCGATTGTACTTGGGACATGAAGTCCATCACAACCACTACCACAATCAGCAACGAGGTCCCGCCAAGGTAGAACGGCACATTTGCTGCCACCACCAGGAACTGGGGCAGAAGGCAGACGGCCATCATGTAAAGAGCACCGAACATGGTCAAACGAGTCAGAACGCCATCAATGTAGCGCGCAGACTGCTCACCAGGACGGATACCCGGAATAAAGGCACCGGACTTCTTCAGGTTTTCCGCTACGTCTTTCGGATTGAACATCAACGCTGTGTAGAAGAAGCAGAAGAAAATGATCCCTGCACTAAACAGCAAAATGTTCAACGGCTGACCAGGAGCGATCGACTGCGAGATGTCCTGCAGCCAGCCCATACCTTCGGACTGACCGAACCAGGCACCCAGCGAAGCCGGGAACAGCAAAATGCTGCTCGCGAAAATGGCCGGGATAACCCCCGCCATGTTCACTTTCAGCGGCAAGTGGCTGGTCTGCGCAGCAAAGACCTTACGGCCCTGCTGACGCTTGGCGTAGTGAACGGCGATACGACGCTGACCACGCTCAATGAACACCACAAAACCGATAATCGCTACTGCCAGCAAACCGATTGCGACCAGGGCGAAAATGTTGATATCGCCTGTGCGTGCAGACTCGAAAGACTGCCCGATTGCTCTCGGAAGACCGGCAACGATACCTGCGAAGATCAACATCGAGATACCGTTGCCCACACCGCGCTCGGTGATCTGCTCGCCCAGCCACATCATGAACATCGCGCCTGCCACGAAAGTGGAGACGGCAACGACATGGAAGCCCAGGCCCGCAGAAAACGCCACGCCCTGGTTGGCCAGGCCAATGGACATGCCAATGGCTTGAACCAGTGCCAGGATAACGGTGCCGTAGCGGGTGTACTGGCTGATCTTGCGACGGCCAGCTTCACCTTCCTTCTTCAACTGCTCCAGTTGCGGGCTGACCGCCGTCATCAGCTGCATGATGATCGATGCCGAAATGTACGGCATGATCCCCAGTGCAAAGATGCTCATGCGCTCAAGCGCGCCACCGGAAAACATGTTGAACAAGCTAAGAATGGTCCCCTCATTCTGCCGAAACAGATCCGCCAGACGGTCCGGATTGATGCCAGGAACCGGGATATGCGCACCTATCCGATAGACGATGATCGCCATGAACAGAAAGCGCAGACGAGCCCAGAGTTCCGACATCCCGCCCTTACCGAGCGAAGAGAGAGCACCTTGCTTAGCCATTTATTCCTCGAATTTGCCGCCAGCTGCTTCGATAGCCGCACGCGCACCCTTGGTGGCTGCGATGCCCTTGATGGTGACTGCGCGAGTAACTTCGCCAGACAGCATGATTTTCACACGCTGAATGTGCTGGTTGATCACGTTGGCATCCTTCAAGGATTGCACGGAGATCACGTCGCCTTCCACTTTGGCCAGCTCGGACAGACGCACTTCTGCGCGATCCATGGCTTTCAGGGAAACGAAGCCGAATTTCGGCAGACGACGGTGCAGCGGCTGTTGACCGCCTTCGAAGCCCGGAGCGATCGAACCACCCGAACGGGAGGTCTGACCTTTGTGGCCACGGCCGCCGGTCTTACCCAGACCGCTACCGATACCACGACCCGGACGATGCTTCTCGCGACGGGAACCCGGCGCTGGACTCAGATCATTGAGTTTCATCGATTAACCCTCGACGCGCAGCATGTAGTAAGCCTTGTTGATCATCCCGCGATTCTCGGGAGTATCCAGGACTTCTACAGTGTGACCGATGCGACGCAGACCCAGGCCCTTAACACACAGTTTGTGGTTAGGCAGACGGCCCGAGACGCTCTTGATCAGCGTTACTTTTACGGTTGCCATGATCAGAAGATCTCCTCGACGCTCTTGCCGCGCTTGGCAGCAATGGATTCAGGAGATTGCATGGCTTTCAGACCCTTGAAAGTGGCGTAAACCACGTTCACTGGGTTGGTCGAACCGTAGCACTTGGCCAGAACGTTCTGAACACCAGCAACTTCCAGGACAGCACGCATTGCGCCACCAGCGATGATACCGGTACCTTCCGAGGCAGGCTGCATGTAAACCTTCGAGGCGCCGTGGGCAGCCTTGGTGGCGTACTGCAGGGTGGTGCCCTTCAGGTCTACCTGGATCATGTTGCGGCGAGCAGCTTCCATGGCTTTCTGAATCGCAGCAGGTACTTCGCGCGATTTGCCACGGCCGAAGCCCACACGACCTTTACCATCACCAACCACGGTCAACGCGGTGAAGGTGAAGATACGGCCGCCTTTTACGGTCTTGGCAACGCGGTTAACCTGAACCAGCTTCTCGATGTAGCCTTCGTCGCGCTTTTGATCGTTATTTGCCATAACTTAGAACTCCAGCCCGCCTTCACGAGCAGCATCAGCCAGCGCTTTGACGCGGCCATGGTACTTGAAGCCGGAACGGTCAAAGGCAACTTGAGATACACCGGCGGCTTTCGCACGCTCAGCTACCAGCTTGCCAACCTTAGTGGCCGCGTCGATGTTGCCAGTGGCGCCATCACGCAGGTCTTTGTCCAAGGTCGAGGCGCTTGCCAGAACCTTGCTGCCGTCGGCCGAAATGACCTGGGCGTAGATGTGCTGCGAGGAGCGGAACACGCACAGGCGCACGACTTCGAGTTCGTGCATCTTGAGACGTGCTTTGCGAGCGCGACGCAGTCGAATAACTTTTTTGTCGGTCATTTACTAGGCCCTACTTCTTCTTGGCTTCTTTACGACGGACTACTTCGTCCGCGTAACGCACACCTTTGCCTTTGTAAGGCTCTGGCGGACGGAAGTCGCGGATTTCAGCGGCCACCTGACCTACCAGCTGCTTGTCGATACCCTTGATCAGGATGTCGGTCTGGCTAGGCGTTTCAGCGGTGATACCGGCTGGCAGTTCGTAGTCCACTGGGTGAGAGAAGCCCAGGGCCAGGTTCAGGACGGTGCCTTTAGCCTGTGCCTTGTAACCAACACCGACCAGCTGGAGCTTACGCTCGAAGCCTTGGCTTACGCCCTGGACCATGTTGTTAACCAGAGCGCGGGTGGTACCGGCCATGGCACGAGCTTGCTGGTCACCATTGCGAGCGACGAAACGCAGCTCACCAGACTCTTCGGTAACTTCAACAGACGAGTGAACGTTCAGTTCGAGAGTGCCCTTGGCACCCTTCACCGAAAGCTGCTGACCTGCGAATTTGACTTCGACACCGGACGGCAGCTTAACGGGGTTCTTAGCGACGCGAGACATGTCTATCCCCCCTTAGAACACTGTGCACAGAACTTCGCCGCCGACACCGGCAGCGCGCGCAGCGCGATCAGTCATCACACCTTTGTTGGTGGAGACAATAGACACGCCCAGACCGCCACGTACTTTCGGCAGATCGGTGACGGCCTTGTACTGGCGCAGGCCTGGACGGCTGGAGCGCTTCAGTTCCTCGATGACCGGACGGCCTTCGAAGTACTTCAGTTCGATCGACAGGGAAGGCTTGGCTTCACCAGTTACCTGGTAGCCAGCGATGTAACCTTCGTCCTTCAGAACTTTGGCAACCGCGACCTTCAGGGTAGAAGAAGGCATGCTTACGACGGACTTTTCAGCCATCTGGGCATTACGGATGCGAGTTAGCATGTCCGCTAACGGGTCCTGCATACTCATGGGCTAGATGCTCCTGATACAAGAATTATTAGCCTTGCGGCTATGACAACCACCTGAGCGGATTCGGTAAAAAACCCAGGCTCGGGTGAGCCGGTCATTCTAGACACAAGGCAGAAACGAAACAAGCCCCATATAGGGGCTTGTTTCTTGGCGAGGTCACCGGCGGTCGGAAGATTGCTCCCCTTCCACCGGGATCACACCGACAGCGATTACCAGGAGGCCTTGACCAGACCTGGTACGTCGCCGCGCATTGCAGCTTGACGCAGCATGTTACGGCCCAGGCCGAACTTACGGTATACACCGTGAGGACGACCGGTCAGGCGGCAACGGTTGCGCAGGCGCGAGGCGCTAGCGTCACGTGGCTGCTTCTGCAGAGCGACAACGGCAGCGAAACGCTCTTCTGGAGAGGCATTAACGTTGACGATGGTCGCTTTCAGCTCAGCACGCTTCTTAGCGAACTTGGCTACCGTCAGCTGACGCTTCAGCTCACGGTTTTTCATGCTCTTCTTGGCCATTTTCCTACTCCAATCAGTTGCGGAACGGGAACTTGAAAGCACGCAGCAGAGCGCGGCCTTCGTCGTCCGAACGAGCAGTGGTGGTCAGGGTGATGTCCAAACCGCGCAGAGCATCGATCTTGTCGTAATCGATTTCCGGGAAGATGATCTGCTCTTTCACGCCCATGCTGTAGTTGCCACGGCCATCGAAGGACTTGGCATTCAGGCCGCGGAAGTCGCGAACCCGAGGCAGGGAGATCGCCAGCAGGCGGTCCAGGAATTCGTACATCTTGTCGCTACGCAGGGTCACCTTGACACCGATCGGCCACCCTTCGCGGACTTTGAAGCCAGCGATGGATTTGCGAGCGAAAGTCACGACCGGCTTTTGACCGGTGATCTTTTCCAGGTCAGCTACTGCGTGCTCGATGACTTTCTTGTCGCCGATCGCTTCGCCCAGACCCATGTTCAGGGTGATTTTGGTAACGCGCGGAACTTCCATCACGTTCGACAGCTTAAGTTCTTCCTTAAGCTTAGGAGCGATTTCGTTCCGGTAAATCTCTTTCAGTCGTGCCATGGTCTTCTACCTAGCAGTGTTCAAGCATCAACCGCTTTTTGGGTCGACTTGAAGACACGAATTTTCTTACCGTCTTCTACTTTGAAACCAACGCGGTCAGCCTTGTTGGTTTCGCCGTTGAAGATGGCAACGTTGGAAGCGTGCAGAGGCGCTTCTTTCTCGACGATACCGCCCTGAACGCCCGCCATCGGGTTAGGCTTGGTATGACGCTTGACCAGGTTCACACCACCGATGACCAGACGGTCATCAGCGAGAACCTTCAGCACCTTACCGCGCTTACCTTTGTCTTTGCCGGCGATCACGATGATCTCGTCGTCACGACGAATCTTTTGCATGTCGGATCTCCTTACAGCACTTCAGGGGCGAGCGAGACGATCTTCATGAACTTCTCAGTACGAAGTTCACGGGTCACTGGCCCGAAGATGCGAGTGCCGATCGGCTCTTGCTTGTTGTTCAGCAGAACAGCAGCGTTGCCGTCGAAACGAATGATGGAACCGTCAGCGCGACGAACACCGTGACGGGTGCGCACGACAACAGCGGTCATCACTTGGCCTTTTTTGACCTTACCGCGCGGAATTGCTTCCTTGACAGTAACCTTGATGATGTCACCGATGCCGGCATAACGACGGTGCGAGCCGCCGAGCACCTTGATGCACATGACGCGACGAGCGCCGCTGTTATCGGCCACATCGAGCATGGATTGAGTCTGAATCATAAAATTTCTCCGACCCCTAGCCCTTAGACTTCAACAGCGCGTTCGAGGACTTCAACCAGTGCCCAGGACTTGGTCTTGGCCAGCGGACGGGTTTCGGTAATCGAAACCTTGTCGCCGATCTTGCACTGGTTGGTTTCGTCGTGCGCGTGCAGCTTAGTCGAACGCTTAACGTATTTACCGTAGATCGGGTGCTTTACGCGACGCTCGATCAGAACGGTGATGGTCTTGTCCATTTTGTCGCTGACGACACGGCCAGTCAGCGTACGGACGGTTTTTTCAGCTTCAGCCATGATCACTTACCTGCCTGCTGGTTGAGCACAGTTTTCACGCGAGCGATGTCACGCTTAACTTGCGAGAGCAGGTGCGACTGCCCCAACTGGCCAGTTGCTTTCTGCATACGCAGATTGAACTGGTCACGCAGCAAGCCGAGCAGTTGCTCGTTCAGCTGCTGTGCCGATTTTTCACGAAGTTCATTCGCTTTCATCACATCACCGTCCGCTTAACAAAGGAGGTGGCGAGAGGCAGCTTTGCAGCAGCCAGGGCGAAAGCTTCGCGCGCCAGCTCTTCAGAAACACCCTCGATCTCGTACAGGACTTTGCCTGGCTGGATCTGGGCAACCCAGTATTCCACGGAGCCCTTACCTTTACCCATACGAACCTCGAGAGGCTTCTTGGAGATCGGCTTGTCCGGGAACACACGGATCCAGATCTTGCCGCCACGTTTAACGTGACGGGTCAGCGCACGACGTGCGGACTCGATCTGGCGAGCGGTGAGGCGACCGCGAGCAACAGCTTTCAGGGCGAATTCGCCGAAGCTGACTTTGCTACCGCGCAGTGCCAGACCACGGTTGTGGCCGGTCATCTGCTTGCGGAATTTTGTACGCTTTGGTTGCAACATTTGGCGTACCCCTTACTTAGCAGCTTTTTTACGAGGCGCTGGTGCTTGTGGTTTCAGTTCTTCTTGGCGACCACCAATAACTTCGCCTTTGAAGATCCAAACCTTCACACCGATCACACCGTAAGTGGTGTGAGCTTCGTAGGTGTTGTAGTCGATATCGGCACGCAGGGTGTGCAGAGGCACACGACCTTCGCGATACCACTCGGTACGAGCAATCTCGGCACCGCCGAGACGACCGCTCACCTGGATCTTGATGCCCTTGGCACCAATACGCATGGCGTTCTGTACGGCGCGCTTCATGGCGCGACGGAACATTACGCGGCGTTCCAGCTGCTGAGCTACGCTCTGCGCAACCAGCATAGCGTCGAGTTCCGGCTTGCGGATCTCTTCGATGTTGATGTGCACAGGCACACCCATCTGCTTGGTCAGGTCCTGACGCAGCTTCTCAACATCTTCACCTTTCTTGCCGATAACGATACCGGGACGAGCAGTGTGGATGGTGATGCGTGCAGTTTGAGCCGGACGATGAATATCGATACGGCTTACGGACGCGCTTTTTAGTTTGTCTTGGAGGTACTCACGCGTTTTCAGATCCTTCAAGAGGTAATCTGCGTAAGTAGCACCGTCTGCGTACCAGACGGAGGTGTGCTCCTTGACGATTCCCAGGCGAATGCCAGTGGGATGTACTTTCTGACCCATCTGATCGACTCCGTTACTTGTCCGCAACCTTGACAGTGATATGGCAAGACCGCTTGACGATGCGATCAGCACGGCCTTTGGCACGTGGCATGATACGCTTCAGCGAACGCCCTTCGTTGACGAAGACGGTGGAGACCTTCAGGTCATCAACGTCTGCGCCTTCGTTGTGTTCGGCGTTGGCTACGGCCGACTCGAGGACTTTCTTCATGATTTCAGCGGCTTTTTTGCTGCTGAAGGCCAACAGGTTGAGCGCTTCGCCCACCTTCTTCCCGCGGATCTGGTCGGCGACCAAGCGGGCTTTCTGGGCGGAGATGCGAGCGCCCGACAACTTAGCGGCTACTTCCATTTCCTTACCCCTTAACGCTTGGCTTTCTTGTCAGCCACGTGCCCGCGATAGGTGCGGGTACCGGCGAACTCGCCCAGTTTGTGGCCGACCATGTCTTCGTTCACGAGAACTGGAACATGCTGGCGACCGTTGTGAACCGCGATGGTCAGACCGACCATTTGTGGCAGGATCATCGAGCGACGCGACCAGGTTTTAACTGGCTTGCGATCGTTCTTCTCCACCGCCACTTCGACCTTCTTCAACAGGTGAAGATCGATAAAAGGACCTTTTTTCAGAGAACGTGGCACTGTCGTATCCCTCTAGTTACTTGCGACGACGGACGATCATGTTGTCGGTACGCTTATTACCACGGGTTTTAGCACCCTTGGTTGGGAAGCCCCATGGCGATACCGGATGACGACCACCGGAGGTACGACCTTCACCACCACCATGTGGGTGGTCAACCGGGTTCATGGCAACGCCACGAACGGTTGGGCGAACGCCGCGCCAGCGTTTGGCACCTGCTTTACCCAGCGAACGCAGGCTGTGCTCGGAGTTCGAGACTTCGCCCAGGGTCGCACGGCACTCAGCCAGCACTTTACGCATTTCACCGGAACGCAGACGCAGAGTCACGTATACGCCGTCACGAGCGATCAGCTGAGCCGAAGCACCAGCGGAACGAGCGATCTGAGCACCTTTACCCGGCTTCAGTTCGACGCCGTGAATGGTGCTACCTACTGGGATGTTGCGCAGCTGCAGGGAGTTACCGGCCTTGATTGGGGCCAGGGCACCTGCGATCAGCTGGTCGCCAGCGCTCACGCCTTTAGGGGCGATGATGTAGCGACGCTCACCGTCTGCGTAGCACAGCAGGGCGATGTGAGCAGTACGGTTTGGATCGTATTCGATACGCTCGACAGTGGCTGGGATGCCATCTTTGTCGTTGCGACGGAAGTCGACCAGACGGTAATGCTGCTTATGACCACCACCAACGTGACGAGTGGTAATACGGCCATTGTTGTTACGACCACCAGACTTCGATTTCTTCTCGAGCAGCGGTGCGTGAGGAGCGCCTTTGTGCAGCTCCTTGTTGACCACCTTGACCACGAAACGGCGGCCAGGGGAAGTCGGTTTGCATTTAACGATTGCCATGATGCACCCCTTCCTTACTCAGCACTGCTGCTGAAATCGAGATCTTGGCCTGGCTGAAGGGAGACGATCGCCTTCTTCCAGTCATTGCGCTTGCCCAGACCACGTGCGGTACGCTTGGTTTTACCCAGAACGTTAACAGTCGACACGTTTTCAACTTTTACGTTGAACAGGCCTTCGACAGCTTTCTTGATTTCCAGCTTGGTTGCATCGGTAGCAACCTTGAATACGAACTGGCCTTTTTTCTCAGCCAGAACGGTAGCCTTCTCGGAAACGTGCGGGCCAAGGAGGACTTTAAATACGCGTTCCTGGTTCATCCCAGCAGCTCCTCGAATTTCTTCACGGCCGAGACAGTGATCAACACTTTCTCGTATGCGATCAGACTGACCGGGTCGGAACCCTGTACGTCACGTACATCGACGTGCGGCAGGTTGCGAGCAGCCAGGTACAGGTTCTGATCAACAGCGTCGGAGACGATCAGTACGTCGCTCAGACCCATGCCGTTCAGCTTGTTCAGCAGATCTTTGGTTTTCGGTGCTTCAACAGCGAAGTCCTGAACCACGACCAGACGGTCGCTACGCACCAGCTCAGCGAGGATGGAGCGCAGAGCTGCGCGGTACATCTTCTTGTTGAGCTTCTGCGAGTGATCTTGAGGGCGAGCTGCGAAGGTTACACCACCGCCACGCCAGATCGGACCACGAGTGGTACCAGCACGAGCACGACCAGTACCCTTCTGACGCCATGGGCGCTTACCGCCACCAGCCACGTCGGAACGGGTCTTTTGCTGCTTGGTGCCCTGACGGCCGCCGGCCATGTAGGCCACGACTGCTTGGTGAACCAGCGTCTCGTTGAATTCGCCACCGAAAGTCAGTTCGGAAACTTCGATCGCCTGAGCGTCATTTACATTGAGTTGCATGTCAGTTTCCCCTTAACCGCGAGCCTTGACAGCTGGACGTACAACCACGTCGCCGCCAGTAGCGCCAGGAACGGCACCCTTGACGAGCAGCAGGTTGCGTTCAGCGTCTACGCGAACTACTTCCAGGGACTGAACAGTCACGCGCTCGGCGCCCATGTGACCGGACATTTTCTTGCCCTTGAACACACGACCAGGAGTCTGGCACTGGCCGATGGAACCAGGCACACGGTGCGACACGGAGTTACCGTGGGTGTTGTCCTGACCACGGAAGTTCCAGCGCTTGATGGTACCGGCGAAGCCTTTACCTTTGGACTGACCAGTAACGTCTACCAGCTGGCCTGCAGTGAAGAGTTCAGCTTTGATCAGATCGCCAGCCTGGAAATCGCCTTCTTCAAGACGGAACTCCCAAACACCGCGACCAGCGGCAACGTTAGCCTTGGCGAAGTGGCCTGCCTGAGCGGCAGTCACACGCGAAGCACGACGCTCGCCGACAGTGACTTGCACTGCACGGTAGCCATCGGTTTCCTCAGTTTTGAACTGGGTGACGCGATTCGGTTCGATCTCAATGACCGTGACCGGAATGGAGACACCTTCTTCGGTGAAAATGCGGGTCATACCGCATTTGCGACCGATTACACCAATAGTCATGTTGTAAACCTCATGAGTGTACGGGGCTTTCACCCGCTATGGCCGCCCATTTCAGAGCGTTACACGACTAGACCGAAGTCTTAGCCGAGGCTGATCTGAACTTCCACACCTGCCGCCAGATCAAGCTTCATCAGCGCGTCAACGGTTTTATCCGTTGGCTGGACGATGTCCAGAACACGCTTATGAGTGCGAATCTCGTACTGGTCACGCGCGTCTTTGTTGACGTGCGGGGAGACCAGAACGGTGAAACGCTCTTTGCGGGTAGGCAGTGGAATCGGACCACGCACTTGTGCACCAGTACGTTTCGCGGTTTCCACGATTTCCTGGGTGGATTGGTCGATCAGGCGATGGTCGAAAGCCTTCAACCTGATACGGATTTGCTGATTTTGCATTGGATTTCAGACTCCAGGCTGTTCCCAACGGACGCACTACGCCCGCTAAAAGGAGGCGTGATTCTATAGACGCCCCAATTTAGTGTCAACCCAATAAAAAAAGCCCCCGCTGAGCGGAGGCCTTTTTCAATCGGTCGAGTGATTACTCGATGATTTTGGCTACGACGCCGGCGCCGACGGTACGACCGCCTTCACGGATAGCGAAGCGCAGACCGTCTTCCATTGCGATGGTCTTGATCAGGGTAACAGTCATCTGAATGTTGTCACCTGGCATTACCATTTCAACGCCTTCCGGCAGTTCGCAGTTACCGGTCACGTCAGTGGTACGGAAGTAGAACTGAGGACGGTAGCCTTTGAAGAACGGAGTGTGACGACCGCCTTCTTCCTTCGACAGGACGTAGACTTCTGCGGTGAACTTGGTGTGCGGCTTGACCGAACCTGGCTTGACCAGAACCTGGCCACGCTCAACGTCGTCACGCTTGGTACCACGCAGCAGAACGCCGCAGTTCTCGCCAGCACGACCTTCGTCCAGCAGCTTGCGGAACATCTCAACACCGGTGCAGGTGGTGGTGGTGGTGTCACGCAGACCAACGATTTCCAGCGGATCCTGAACGCGGACGATACCACGCTCGATACGGCCGGTAACAACGGTACCACGACCCGAGATCGAGAATACGTCTTCGATTGGCATCAGGAACGGCTTGTCGATAGCGCGCTCTGGCTCTGGGATGTAGCTGTCCAGAGTTTCAACCAGACGCTTGACAGCGGTGGTGCCCATTTCGTTGTCGTCTTTGCCTTCCAGCGCCATACGAGCCGAACCGATGATGATCGGAGTGTCGTCGCCTGGGAAGTCATAGGTGGACAGCAGGTCGCGAACTTCCATCTCGACCAGTTCCAGCAGCTCAGCGTCGTCTACCAGGTCAGCCTTGTTCAGGAAGACCACGATGTACGGAACGCCAACCTGACGGGACAGCAGGATGTGCTCACGGGTTTGTGGCATCGGACCATCGGCGGCCGAGCAAACCAGGATCGCGCCGTCCATCTGGGCAGCACCGGTGATCATGTTCTTCACGTAGTCAGCGTGACCTGGGCAGTCAACGTGAGCGTAGTGACGAATGTTCGAGTTGTACTCGACGTGAGCGGTGTTGATGGTGATACCGCGCGCTTTTTCTTCCGGAGCCGAGTCGATCTTGTCGAACTCAACGACTGCCGAACCGAAAACTTCGGAGCAGACGCGAGTCAGAGCTGCGGTCAGAGTGGTCTTACCGTGGTCAACGTGGCCGATAGTGCCGACGTTAACGTGGGGAAGGGAACGATCAAATTTTTCTTTAGCCACGACAGTGAACCTCTTGCCTAAAGGGGATTAGCCTTGTTTTTTAACGAGTGCTTCGACGATGTTCGACGGAGCTTCGGCGTATTTGGAGAATTCCATGGAGTAGCTTGCGCGACCCTGAGACATGGAACGAACGTCGGTTGCGTAACCGAACATCTCTCCGAGCGGTACTTCAGCGCGGACGACACGGCCAGAGACCGATTCATCCATACCCTGGACCAGACCACGACGACGGTTCAGGTCACCCATCACGTCACCCAGGTAGTCTTCCGGGGTTACAACTTCAACCTTCATGATCGGCTCGAGAACCACGCCACCGCCCTTCTGGGCCAGTTGCTTGGTCGCCATCGAAGCGGCGATTTTGAACGCCATTTCGTTGGAGTCGACGTCGTGATACGAACCATCGAATACCGCGGCCTTCAGGCCGATCAGAGGATAGCCGGCAACAACGCCGTTCTTCATCTGCTCTTCGATACCCTTCTGGATCGGGGCGATGAATTCCTTAGGAATCACACCACCAACGACTTCGTTGGAGAACACCAGACCTTCGGTGATGTTGCCTTTTTCGTCCTGATCTGGCTCCGAGAAACGGATCCAGCAGTGACCGAACTGACCACGACCGCCCGACTGACGAACGAACTTGCCTTCGATCTCGACGTTGGACTTGGTGATCTTCTCGCGGTACGAAACCTGCGGCTTGCCGATGTTGGCTTCGACGTTGAACTCGCGCTTCATGCGGTCAACGAGGATGTCCAGGTGCAGCTCACCCATGCCCGAGATGATGGTCTGACCAGTCTCTTCGTCGGTCTTGACGCGGAACGACGGGTCTTCCTGGGCCAGCTTGCCCAGTGCAATACCCATCTTCTCCTGGTCAGCCTTGGTTTTCGGCTCAACGGAGAGCGAAATGACCGGCTCTGGGAAGTCCATACGCTCAAGGATGATTGGCTTGTCGGCGTTGCACAGGGTTTCGCCCGTGGTCACGTCTTTCATGCCGATCAGTGCAGCGATGTCGCCAGCGCGCACTTCCTTGATCTCTTCACGCTGGTTGGCGTGCATCTGCACCATACGACCAACGCGCTCTTTCTTGCCCTTGACCGAGTTGATGACGGAGTCACCGGAGGTCAGAACGCCCGAGTAGACGCGAACGAAGGTCAGAGTACCCACGAACGGGTCAGTCGCGATCTTGAACGCCAGAGCCGAGAACGGCTCGTCGTCGTCAGCGTGACGCACGTCTTTACGAACAGCCGGATCTTCTTTGTCCAGCTCCTTGTCGTCCGGGTTGATACCCTGGATTGCAGGGATCTCGGTCGGAGCAGGCAGGTAGTCGATGACGGCGTCGAGAACCAGGGGAACACCCTTGTTCTTGAACGACGAACCGCAGACAGCCGGTACGATCTCGCTGGCCAGGGTGCGCGCGCGCAGACCGGCTTTGATCTCTTCGACGGTCAGCTCTTCGCCTTCCAGGTACTTGTTCATCAGCTCTTCGCTGGACTCGGCAGCCGCTTCAACCATGTTGGAGCGCCACTCTTGAGCCAGCTCCAGCATATCGGCAGGAATTTCTTCCTCGCGATAAGTGGTGCCTTTGTCGTCGTCGTTCCAGTAGATAGCCTTCATCTTGATCAGGTCGACCTGACCCTGGAAGTTATCTTCCGAACCGATGGCCAGCTGAACAGGAACCGGGGTGTGACCCAGACGGTTCTTGATCTGACCTACGACGCGCAGGAAGTTAGCACCGGCACGGTCCATCTTGTTCACGTAGACAACACGTGGAACGCCGTACTTGTTGGCCTGACGCCATACGGTTTCGGACTGAGGCTCGACGCCGGAGGTACCGCAGAACACAACGACCGCGCCGTCGAGTACGCGCAGCGAACGCTCTACTTCAATGGTGAAGTCAACGTGGCCGGGGGTATCGATAACGTTTACACGGTAGTTGTCATACTGACCAACAGAACCTTTCCAGAAGGTGGTAACGGCAGCGGAGGTAATGGTGATACCCCGCTCCTGCTCCTGCACCATCCAGTCGGTGGTCGCGGCGCCATCATGCACCTCGCCCATCTTGTGGCTCAGGCCTGTGTAGAACAGGATCCGCTCGGTAGTGGTGGTCTTGCCCGCGTCAACGTGGGCACAGATACCAATGTTACGGTAGCGGTTAATTGCTGTAGTACGAGCCATAAAGCCCTCGCAGAATGATTGATGCCTGAATTAGAAGCGGTAGTGCGAGAACGCTTTGTTGGCTTCAGCCATACGGTGAACGTCTTCACGCTTCTTGACTGCAGCACCTTTGCCTTCAGCGGCATCCAGCAGCTCGCCAGCCAGGCGCAGAGCCATCGACTTCTCGCCACGCTTGCGGGCGTAGTCTACGAGCCAGCGCATTGCCAGAGCATTACGACGGGATGGACGAACTTCAACCGGAACCTGGTAAGTGGCACCGCCGACACGACGGGACTTTACTTCGACCAGCGGAGCGATGGCGTCGAGAGCTTTCTCGAAGATTTCCAGGGGGTCGCTGTTCTTGCGCTCTTTGACCTTGTCCAGTGCACCGTAAACGATGCGCTCGGCCACGGCCTTCTTGCCGCTTTCCATCACGTGGTTCATGAACTTGGCGAGGATTTGGGATCCGTATTTAGGATCGTCCAGAATCTCACGTTTTGCTGCTACACGACGTCTTGGCATGATAAGCCCTCAAACGGTCTTCAGGTTAGCCCGGGACGCGGGTCTACGACCCCTGCCCGACCTTACTCTTATCGACTCAAAAAAATGGATATGTGCAAACGGCCGATTACTTCGGACGCTTGGTACCGTACTTCGAACGACCCTGGTTACGGCCTTTAACGCCCGAAGTATCCAGAGAGCCGCGAACGGTGTGGTAACGAACACCTGGCAAGTCTTTTACACGGCCGCCACGGATCAGGACGACGCTGTGCTCTTGCAGGTTGTGGCCTTCACCGCCGATGTACGAGGAAACCTCGAAACCGTTGGTCAGACGCACACGGCATACTTTACGCAGTGCCGAGTTAGGTTTTTTCGGCGTGGTGGTGTACACACGGGTGCACACGCCACGACGTTGCGGGCAGTTCTGCAGCGCAGGAACGTCGGATTTCTCGACCGAACGCTTACGCGGCTGACGTACCAGCTGGTTGATAGTTGCCATCTACTAGCTCCACTGATTGTCTTGCGACTCTATTGTCTTGCAAGAAAGCCAAAAATTGGCGAGACGGAGCCTCACCAAATTTAAGGGTACAAAAGTCTACGGAGGATCTTGCACCCAGTCAAGACAAGGCCCCGGCCCTCCTCGCCCGATCATCGGCAACAATTCATGTCACCGATGGCCGAGCGAGGCTTGCCGGGGCCCTGCCCTGTACTTAGTTACCGCTGGAGTTCAGCGCTTCGGTCAGTGCGGCTTCCACCTCACTGGCGCTTACACGCAGCGGTTTGTCGGCTTCACGGCGACGCTTGCGCTCGCTGTGGTAGGCCAGACCAGTACCCGCCGGGATCAGACGACCCACGACGACGTTCTCTTTCAGGCCGCGCAGGTAGTCGCGCTTGCCGGTTACCGCCGCTTCGGTCAGTACGCGGGTAGTTTCCTGGAAGGAAGCCGCGGAAATGAACGACTCGGTCGACAGCGACGCCTTGGTGATACCCAGCAGCACGCGAGTGAACTTCGAGATGAACTTGTCTTCGCCGGCGAGACGCTCGTTCTCGACCAGTACGTGAGTCAGTTCCATCTGGTCGCCCTTGATGAAGCTGGAATCGCCCGACTCCGAGATCTCGACCTTGCGCAGCATCTGACGCAGGATGGTCTCGATGTGCTTGTCGTTGATCTTAACGCCTTGCAGACGGTAAACGTCCTGGATCTCGTTGACGATGTACTTCGCCAGCGCGCTCACACCCAGCAGACGCAGGATGTCGTGCGGATCGCTCGGGCCGTCGGAGATAACTTCGCCGCGGTTTACCTGTTCGCCTTCGAAGACGTTCAGGTGGCGCCACTTCGGAATCAGCTCTTCGTACGGATCGCTACCGTCGGTCGGAGTGATGACCAGACGACGCTTGCCCTTGGTCTCTTTACCGAACGCGATGGTACCGCTGACTTCAGCCAGAATCGAGGCTTCTTTCGGACGACGCGCTTCGAACAAGTCAGCTACGCGTGGCAGACCACCGGTGATGTCACGGGTCTTCGACGTTTCTTGCGGGATACGCGCAATAACGTCACCAACACCGATCTGGGCACCGTCAGCAACACCCACCAAGGCGTTGGCCGGCAGGAAGTACTGCGCCGGTACGTCAGTACCTGGCAGGTACAGGTCCTTGCCATTGGCGTCGACCATCTTGATTGCCGGACGGATTTCCTTGCCTGCGGCAGGGCGATCCTTGACGTCCAGTACTTCAATGTTGGTCAGGCCGGTCAGTTCGTCTGTCTGACGCTTGATGGTGATGTTTTCTTCCATGCCCACGAAGGTCACGGTACCTTTCAGCTCGGTAACGATCGGGTGGGTGTGCGGGTCCCACTTGGCGACGATGGCGCCAGCTTCGACCTTTTCACCTTCCTTGACCGAAATCACCGCACCGTAAGGCAGCTTGTAACGCTCACGCTCACGACCGAATTCGTCGGCAATGGCCAGCTCACCGGAACGCGAAACAGCTACCAGGTTGCCATCGGCGCGCACGACATGCTTCAGGTTGTGCAGACGTACCATACCGCCGTTCTTCACCTGGACGCTGTCGGCAGCCGAAGTACGGCTTGCAGCACCACCGATGTGGAACGTACGCATGGTCAGCTGGGTACCTGGCTCACCGATCGACTGTGCAGCGATAACGCCGACAGCTTCACCGATGTTCACCTGGTGACCACGCGCCAGGTCACGACCGTAGCACTTGGCGCAGATACCGAAGCGGGTTTCGCAGTTGATCGGCGAACGCACGATAACTTCGTCGATGCTGTTCAGCTCGATGAACTCGACCCACTGCTCGTCTACCAGGGTACCGGCAGGAACGATGACGTCCTCGGTGCCTGGCTTGAACACGTCACGGGCGATGACACGGCCCAGTACACGCTCACCCAACGGCTCTACAACGTCACCGCCTTCAATGTGCGGAGTCATCAGCAAGCCCTGGTCGGTACCGCAGTCGATCTCGGTCACAACCAGGTCTTGCGCAACGTCTACCAGACGACGGGTCAGGTAACCGGAGTTCGCAGTCTTCAAGGCGGTATCCGCCAGACCTTTACGAGCACCGTGAGTCGAGATGAAGTACTGAAGTACGCTCAGACCTTCACGGAAGTTCGCGGTGATCGGCGTCTCGATGATCGAGCCGTCCGGCTTGGCCATCAGGCCACGCATACCGGCCAGCTGACGGATCTGGGCAGCGGAACCCCGCGCACCGGAGTCAGCCATCATGTACATCGAGTTGAAGGACTCTTGCTCGACTTCTTTGCCTTCGCGGTCGATGACTTTCTCTTTCGAGAGGTTGGCCATCATCGCCTTGGACACTTCGTCGTTCGCCTTCGACCACAAGTCGATGACCTTGTTGTACTTCTCGCCCTGGGTTACCAGGCCGGAGGCGTACTGGCTCTCGATTTCCTTCACTTCATCGGTAGCGCTGTTGATGATGCGCGCTTTCTCATCCGGGATGACAAAGTCGTTCACACCAATGGACACGCCAGAGATGGTGGAGTACGCGAAACCGGTGTACATCAGCTGGTCGGCGAAGATAACGGTCTCTTTCAGACCAACCACGCGGTAGCACTGGTTGATCAGCTTGGAGATCGCCTTTTTCTTCATCGGCTGGTTGACGACATCGTACGGCAGGCCTGCTGGCACAACCTGGAACAGCAGCGCACGGCCGACGGTGGTGTCGACGATACGGGTGTTCTTGGTCGAGCTGCCATCACGGTCATTCACGGTCTCGTTGATACGGACCTTGATTTTCGCGTGCAGCGCAGCTTCGCCGGCGCGGAATACGCGGTCGACTTCCTGCAGGTCGGCGAATACGCGACCCTCGCCCTTGGCGTTGATGGCTTCACGGGTCATGTAGTACAGACCCAGTACAACGTCCTGCGACGGAACGATGATTGGCTCACCGTTGGCTGGCGACAGAATGTTGTTGGTCGACATCATCAGCGCGCGCGCTTCGAGCTGAGCTTCCAGGGTCAGCGGCACGTGAACGGCCATCTGGTCACCGTCGAAGTCGGCGTTGTACGCGGCACAGACCAGCGGGTGAAGCTGGATGGCCTTACCTTCGATGAGCACAGGCTCGAACGCCTGGATACCCAGACGGTGAAGGGTCGGTGCACGGTTGAGCAGTACGGGGTGTTCGCGAATCACTTCAGCGAGAACGTCCCAGACCTCTGGCAGCTCGCGCTCGACCATCTTCTTGGCAGCTTTGATGGTGGTCGCCAGACCGCGCATTTCCAGCTTGCCGAAAATGAACGGCTTGAACAGCTCGAGGGCCATCTTCTTCGGCAGACCGCACTGGTGCAGACGCAGGGTCGGGCCTACGGTAATTACCGAACGACCAGAGTAGTCAACACGCTTACCGAGCAAGTTCTGACGGAAGCGACCTTGCTTACCTTTGATCATGTCGGCCAGGGACTTCAGCGGACGCTTGTTCGAGCCGGTGATGGCGCGACCGCGACGGCCGTTGTCCAGCAGGGCGTCGACCGCTTCCTGCAGCATGCGCTTTTCGTTGCGCACGATGATGTCCGGCGCGGACAGATCGAGCAGGCGCTTCAGACGGTTGTTACGGTTGATCACCCGACGATACAGGTCGTTCAGGTCGGAGGTCGCGAAGCGGCCGCCATCCAGCGGTACCAGCGGACGCAGGTCCGGCGGCAGTACTGGCAGTACGGTCAGGACCATCCACTCAGGCAGGTTGCCCGAGCCCTGGAAAGCTTCCATCAGCTTCAGGCGCTTGGACAGCTTCTTGATTTTGGTTTCCGAGTTGGTCTGCGGAATCTCTTCACGCAAGCGACCGATCTCGTGCTCCAGGTCGATAGCGTGCAGCAGCTCGCGGACAGCCTCGGCACCCATGCGGGCGTCGAAGTCGTCACCGAACTCTTCCAGCGCTTCGAAGTACTGCTCGTCGTTCAGCAGCTGACCCTTTTCAAGGGTGGTCATGCCTGGGTCGATAACGACGTAGCTCTCGAAGTAGAGAACCCGCTCGATATCACGCAGGGTCATGTCCATCAGCAGGCCGATACGGGACGGCAGCGACTTCAGGAACCAGATGTGGGCAACCGGCGAGGCCAGTTCGATGTGCGCCATGCGCTCACGACGAACCTTGGCCAGGGCAACTTCAACGCCGCACTTCTCGCAGATTACGCCGCGGTGCTTGAGGCGCTTGTACTTGCCGCACAGGCACTCGTAGTCCTTGACTGGGCCAAAGATCTTGGCGCAGAACAGGCCGTCACGCTCAGGTTTGAACGTACGGTAGTTGATGGTTTCCGGCTTCTTAACTTCACCGAACGACCACGAACGGATCATCTCAGGTGACGCCAGCCCGATACGGATGGCGTCGAACTCTTCGACTTGACCCTGGTTTTTCAGCAAATTCAGTAGGTCTTTCAAGGCCTTTCCTCCTGGCGGAGCAGGGAGCGGGCAATACCTGCCCCACTCCCCTTCGCGTCACGTGTTATTCGGTTTCCAGATCGATATCGATACCGAGCGAACGGATCTCTTTGATCAACACGTTGAAGGACTCGGGCATGCCCGGCTCCATACGGTGATCGCCATCCACGATGTTCTTGTACATCTTGGTACGGCCGTTCACGTCGTCCGACTTCACTGTGAGCATTTCTTGCAGGGTGTATGCCGCGCCGTATGCTTCCAGCGCCCACACTTCCATCTCCCCGAAACGCTGACCACCGAACTGCGCCTTACCACCCAGCGGCTGCTGGGTAACCAGGCTGTAGGAACCAGTGGAACGCGCGTGCATCTTGTCGTCCACCAAGTGGTTCAGCTTGAGCATGTACATGTAACCAACGGTCACTGGACGCTCGAACTTGTTGCCGGTACGGCCATCGAACAGCACCATCTGGCCGCTCTCTGGCAGATCGGCCAGCTTCAGCATGGCCTTGATCTCGCTTTCCTTGGCACCATCGAAGACCGGGGTAGCCATTGGCACGCCTTTCTTCAGGTTGTGGGCCAGGGCCAGGATCTCTTCGTCGGTGAACTCGGCGAGGTTTTCCTGACGACCACCGATCTCGTTGTAGACCTCGGTCAGGAATACGCGCAGCTCAGCGGCTTTGCGTTGCTCTTCGATCATGCGGTCGATCTTCTCGCCCAGGCCCTTGGCCGCGAGGCCCAGGTGGGTTTCAAGGATCTGACCAACGTTCATACGCGAAGGTACGCCCAGCGGGTTCAGTACGACGTCGACCGGAGTACCGTTGGCATCGTGCGGCATGTCTTCAACCGGCATGATTACCGAGACAACACCCTTGTTACCGTGACGACCAGCCATCTTGTCACCCGGCTGGATGCGACGGCGGATTGCCAGGTAGACCTTGACGATCTTCAGTACGCCAGGTGCCAGGTCATCGCCCTGCTGCAGCTTGCGCTTCTTGTCTTCAAACTTGTCGTCCAGCAGACGGCGACGGTCGACGATGTACTGCTGAGCCTTTTCCAGCTGCTCATTCAGTGCATCTTCAGCCATGCGCAGTTTGAACCACTGGCCGTGCTCCAGACCGTCCAGCACTTCGTCGGTGACCACGGTGCCTTTCTTCAGGCCCGCGCCACCGTCGACCACCTGGCCGTTCAGAGCAGAACGCAGACGTTCGAAGGTTGCGCCTTCGACGATGCGGAACTCTTCGTTGAGGTCCTTGCGGATCTCGTCCAGCTGCATCTTCTCGATGGCCAGGGCGCGGCTGTCGCGCTCGACGCCATCACGGGTGAAGACCTGCACGTCAATGACGGTACCCTTGGTGCCGGTTGGCACGCGCAGGGAGGTGTCTTTAACGTCACTGGCCTTCTCACCGAAGATGGCACGCAGCAGTTTTTCTTCCGGAGTCAGCTGGGTTTCGCCTTTTGGCGTGACCTTGCCAACCAGGATGTCGCCAGCGCCGACTTCAGCACCCACGTAAACGATACCGGCTTCGTCCAGTTTGTTCAGTGCAGCTTCACCCACGTTCGGGATGTCCGCAGTGATTTCCTCTGGGCCAAGCTTGGTGTCACGCGCCACACAGGTCAGTTCCTGAATGTGGATGGTGGTGAAGCGATCTTCCTGAACCACACGCTCGGACAGACAGATGGAGTCTTCGAAGTTGAAGCCGTTCCATGCCATGAACGCGATGCGCATGTTCTGACCCAGCGCCAGTTCACCCATGTCGGTGGACGGGCCGTCGGCCATGATGTCGCTACGCTGAACTTTGTCACCCTTGCTCACCAGCGGACGCTGGTTGATGCAGGTGTTCTGGTTCGAACGGGTGTACTTGGTCAGGTTGTAGATATCTACACCTGCTTCGCCGGTTTCCACTTCGTCGTCATTAACGCGAACAACGATACGGCTGGCGTCGACCGAGTCGATCACGCCACCACGGCGAGCTACCACGCAGACACCGGAGTCACGGGCAACGTTGCGCTCCATGCCGGTACCTACCAGCGGCTTGTCGGCACGCAGTGTCGGTACAGCCTGACGCTGCATGTTCGAACCCATCAACGCACGGTTGGCGTCGTCGTGCTCGAGGAACGGAATCAGCGACGCAGCAACAGAAACAACCTGCTTCGGCGAAACGTCCATCAGGGTGACGTCTTCCGGCGCCTTGACGGTGAATTCGTTCAGGTGACGAACAGCTACCAGCTCATCGATCAGTTGCTTCTTGTCGTTCATCGCGGCCGAAGCCTGGGCGATGACGTGGTCCGCTTCTTCAATTGCCGACAGGAACACGATGTCGTCGCTGACAACGCCTTCCTTCACCACGCGGTACGGGCTTTCCAAGAAGCCGTACTGGTTGGTGCGGGCATAGGCTGCCAGGGAGTTGATCAGACCGATGTTCGGACCTTCAGGGGTCTCGATCGGGCACACACGGCCGTAGTGGGTCGGGTGTACGTCACGGACTTCGAAGCCAGCACGCTCACGGGTCAGACCGCCCGGGCCGAGTGCAGAGACGCGGCGCTTGTGGGTGATCTCGGAGAGCGGGTTGTTCTGGTCCATGAACTGGGACAGCTGGCTGGAACCGAAGAACTCTTTCACCGCCGCCGCAACCGGCTTGGCGTTGATCAGGTCTTGCGGCATCAAGCCTTCGCTTTCCGCCATCGACAGACGTTCCTTGACCGCGCGCTCTACACGCACCAGGCCAACGCGGAACTGGTTTTCGGCCATCTCGCCGACGCAACGAACGCGACGGTTACCCAAGTGGTCGATGTCGTCGACGATGCCTTTGCCGTTACGGATATCGACCAGGGTCTTGAGGACCTCGACGATGTCTTCCTTGCTCAGCACGCCCGAACCTTCGATCTCGGTACGACCGATACGACGGTTGAACTTCATGCGGCCAACTGCGGACAGGTCGTAACGCTCGGCGCTGAAGAACAGGTTGTTGAACAGGGTCTCGGCAGCATCCTTGGTCGGCGGCTCGCCTGGACGCATCATGCGATAGATCTCGACCAGAGCTTCCAGCTGGTTGCTGGTGGTGTCGATCTTCAGTGTGTCGGAAATGAACGGACCGCAATCGATGTCGTTGGTGTACAGGGTCTCGATACGGACGACCTGTGCCTTGGCGACTTTGATCAGCAGATCGGTGGTCAGCTCGGTATTGCACTCGGCCAGGATCTCGCCAGTGGCCGGGTGCACGATGGCCTTGGCAGTGGTGCGACCCAGGACGTATTCCATTGGAACGTCCAGCTGCTTGACGCCGGCCTTCTCGAGCTGATTGATGTGGCGCGCAGTAATACGGCGGCCCTGCTCAACGATGACTTTGCCGGTTTCGTCATGGATGTCCATGACTGCAACTTCACCACGCAGACGCTGCGGTACCAGTTCCAGGCTGAGTTTTTCGCCGGAAATGTGGAACACGTTGGTGGTGTAGAAGGTGTTGAGCACTTCTTCAGTGCTGTAACCCAGGGCGCGCAGCAGCACCGACGCCGGCAGTTTGCGGCGACGGTCGATACGCACGAACACGCAGTCTTTCGGGTCGAACTCGAAGTCCAGCCACGAACCGCGGTAAGGGATGATGCGAGCGGAGTACAGCAGCTTGCCGGAGCTGTGAGTCTTGCCACGGTCGTGGTCGAAGAACACACCAGGCGAACGGTGCAGCTGGGAAACGATCACACGCTCGGTACCGTTGATAACGAAGGTACCGTTCTCAGTCATCAGGGGGATTTCACCCATGTAGACTTCTTGCTCTTTGATGTCCTTGATCGCTTTGTTCGACGATTCCTTGTCGAAGATGATCAGGCGCACCTTGACCCGCAGTGGGACCGCGAAGGTCACGCCACGCAGGACACATTCCTTAACATCGAAGGCAGGCTCGCCCAGGCGATAGCCTACGTACTCCAGGGCAGCATTGCCGGAGTAGCTGATGATCGGGAATACCGATTTGAAGGCCGCGTGCAGGCCGACGTCGCGGAACTGATCCTTGGATGCTCCCGCTTGCAGGAATTCGCGATACGAATCCAGCTGGATGGCCAGGAGGTAAGGCACATCCATGACGTCCGGCAACTTGCTAAAGTCCTTGCGGATACGTTTTTTCTCAGTGTATGAGTAAGCCATCAGCGTTCCCCAGCTTGGTCACCTGCTTGTTTGGCTTCTCCCGGCGGGAGCAGCCAGAAAATCGTGCAAACCCCTTGGTTTGCGCCACCCACGTGGGTGTCTTGCAGCTTGTTATCGGGGCCGGCTTGACCGACCGCCAATAACGGAAAAAGGCCGGTGGCATAAGCCACCAGCCATCAGCCTTGTGCTCAACGCTCAGGCTGGCATCGCAAAGTCGAGATTACTTCAGCTCGACTTTAGCGCCTGCTTCTTCCAGCTTCTTCTTAGCGTCTTCAGCGGCTTCTTTCGAAACGCCTTCAGCTACAACCTGAGGAGCGCCATCGACTTTCTCTTTGGCTTCTTTCAGGCCCAGACCGGTCAGCTCGCGAACGGCTTTAATCACGTTCACTTTCTTCTCGCCGGCTTCAACCAGAACAACGTTGAACTCGGTCTGCTCTTCAACAACAGCGGCAGCAGCAGCTGGGCCAGCAGCGGCAACAGCAGCGGTCACGCCGAAGGTTTCTTCCATTGCTTTGATCAGCTCAACAACTTCCAGAACGGTTTTCTGGCCGATTGCTTCGATGATTTGCTCGTTAGTCAGGGACATGACTTAAATCCTGTATTGGGGTGAAGGCCTACGCAGCCATCAAATTAAACAAATGATTTTGAAAGAGTTCGCGTGCCTTAGGCAGCGGTAGCTTCTTTCTGGTCGCGAATGGCTGCCAGAGTACGAGCCAGCTTGCTGGTGGCGCCTTGAATAACGCTCATCAGTCGTGCAATAGCTTCGTCGCGGGTCGGCAGGGTAGCCAACACGTCGATCTGGTTCGCTGCAATGAAATTGCCGTCAAACGCAGCTGCCTTGATCTCGAACTTGTCCTGACCCTTGGCGAACTCTTTGAACAGACGAGCAGCAGCGCCCGGGTGTTCGTTGGAGAAAGCAATCAGGGTCGGGCCTTTGAACGCGTCGCTGAGGATCGAAAATTCGGTGCCTTCAACAGCGCGCTTGAGCAGGGTGTTACGTACGACACGTACGTAAACGCCAGCCTCGCGGGCCTCTTTACGGAGTCCGGTCATTGCGCCTACAGTCACACCACGGGCATCAGCCACAACAGCGGACAGAGCGACTTTGGCAGCCTCGTTGACTTCAGCGACGATGGCCTTCTTGTCTTCGAGTTTAATTGCCACGGGTTTACTCCTGGTTTTTACCGTTTCATCTGGCCGAAGCCGGATGTCGTTTTGGTGTCTGATTCGGTAACGAATCGGGAGCACCATCTGCGTGGGCTGGTGTTTTAAGGCTTGCGCCACCTACGGTCTTGGATAGCCCCCGCCAGGCAGGGACCCCAATTTTTGCTGGCGGCGCGACGAGTCGCACCGCCATGTTCTTACACGTTCAGCGAGCTCTGATCGATGACCAGACCTGGGCCCATGGTGGTGCTCAGGGTAACGCGCTTGACGTAAATACCTTTCGAGGAAGCTGGCTTGATACGCTTCAGATCAGCGATCAGGGCTTCAACGTTTTCCTTCAGCTTGCCAGCTTCAAAGCCGACCTTGCCAACGGAGGTGTGGATGATACCGTTTTTGTCGGTACGGTAGCGAACCTGACCAGCCTTGGCGTTTTTCACGGCAGTGGCTACGTCTGGGCTAACGGTACCAACTTTCGGGTTAGGCATCAGGCCGCGAGGACCCAGAACCTGACCCAGCTGACCTACAACGCGCATGGCATCAGGCGATGCGATGACTACGTCATAGTTCAGGTCGCCGGCTTTCATTTCGGCAGCCAGATCGTCCATACCTACGCGGTCAGCGCCGGCAGCCAGAGCGGCTTCAGCAGCTGGACCCTGGGTGAAGACGGCAACGCGAACGGTCTTGCCAGTGCCGTGTGGCAGCACAGTAGCGCTACGAACGACCTGGTCGGATTTACGCGGGTCAACACCGAGGTTAACGGCGATGTCGTAGGACTCGACGAACTTGGCAGCAGGCAGCGAGGCCAGCAGAGTTGCCGCTTCTTCGAAGTTGTAGGACTTGCCTGCTTCGATTTTCTCGGCGATTGCCTTTTGGCGTTTGGTCAGCTTAGCCATTACACACCCTCCACGTTCAGGCCCATGCTGCGGGCAGAGCCAGCGATGGTGCGTACAGCAGCGTCCAGGTCAGCAGCGGTCAGATCAGCCTGTTTTGCCTTGGCGATGTCTTCCAGCTGAGCGCGGGTAACGGTACCGACTTTAACGGTGTTCGGACGAGCCGAACCACTGGTCAGGCCAGCAGCTTTCTTCAGCAGAACCGAGGCAGGGGTGCTCTTGGTCTCGAAGGTGAAGCTACGGTCGCTGTAGACAGTGATGATCACAGGAGTCGGCAGGCCGGCTTCTTGACCCTGAGTACGGGCGTTGAAAGCCTTGCAGAATTCCATGATGTTCACACCGTGTTGGCCCAGTGCTGGACCAACGGGTGGGCTTGGGTTGGCCTGGCCGGCCTTAACTTGCAGCTTGATGTAAGCCTGAATCTTCTTAGCCATGAGCTACTCCAAAATCGGGTACGAACGCCTGATGGCTCCCCGGATGACTTGCGTTTTATCCCAGTGACGACAAAACCCCGCAACACACAGGGCTGCGGGGTTTGGGATGCTTCGTCCGCCTAGACCTTTTCGACCTGGCTGAACTCGAGCTCCACCGGAGTAGAGCGACCGAAAATGAGCACCGCCACCTGGAGGCGACTCTTTTCGTAGTTAACTTCTTCGACACTACCATTGAAGTCAGCGAACGGACCGTCAATGACACGAACCACTTCACCTGGCTCGAACAGCGTCTTGGGCTTCGGCTTGTCGCTGCCGTCGGCAACGCGACGCAGGATAGCCTCAGCTTCTTTATCGGTGATCGGTGCAGGCTTATCTGCGGTACCGCCAATGAAGCCCATCACGCGAGGGGTATCCTTGACCAAGTGCCAAGTCCCTTCGTTCATCTCCATCTGGACCAGTACATAGCCAGGGAAGAATTTACGCTCACTCTTGCGCTTCTGGCCGTTGCGCATTTCGACGACTTCTTCGGTCGGAACCAAGATCTCGCCGAAACCGTCTTCCATGCCAGCCAGCTTGACGCGCTCGATCAGGGAGCGCATTACATGCTTCTCGTAACCCGAGTAAGCATGCACAACATACCAACGCTTAGCCACGGGACACCTTTAGCCAACGATCAGGGAGACCGCCCAGCCGAGCAGGGAATCAAGACCCCACAACAGCAGTGCCATAACCAGCACGACAGCCACGACAATCAGCGTGGTCTGGGTGGTTTCCTGGCGGGTCGGCCACACGACTTTACGGATTTCGGTACGAGCTTCCTTCGCCAGCGCAAAGAACGACTTGCCCTTCGCAGTCTGCAGAGCTACAAAGCCCGCGACAGCAGCCAGGACGAGAAGTGCGAGGACGCGATACAGGATCGGAGACGCGGAGTAATATTGATTACCCACAACAGCTACAACCACCAAAGCAACTACAGCCAGCCACTTGAATAGATCAAAACGCGATTCTTGGGCTTCAGTTTTGGGAGTCATCGAGGAGGATCCTGTAAGAAGAAAGCCATCACACCGAAGTGAAATGGCAGGTCAGGAGGGAATCGAACCCCCAACCTACGGTTTTGGAGACCGTCGCTCTGCCAATTGAGCTACTGACCTGTAACGCTGTATCAGGCCGGCCATTATACCGGCCTGATCAAGTAAATCAACTACTTATTCAATAATTTTTGCTACGACGCCGGCGCCGACGGTACGACCGCCTTCACGGATAGCGAAGCGCAGACCGTCTTCCATTGCGATGGTCTTGATCAGGGTAACAGTCATCTGAATGTTGTCACCTGGCATTACCATTTCAACGCCTTCCGGCAGTTCGCAGTTACCGGTCACGTCAGTGGTACGGAAGTAGAACTGAGGACGGTAGCCTTTGAAGAACGGAGTGTGACGACCGCCTTCTTCCTTCGACAGGACGTAGACTTCTGCGGTGAACTTGGTGTGCGGCTTGACCGAACCTGGCTTGACCAGAACCTGGCCACGCTCAACGTCGTCACGCTTGGTACCACGCAGCAGAACGCCGCAGTTCTCGCCAGCACGACCTTCGTCCAGCAGCTTGCGGAACATCTCAACACCGGTGCAGGTGGTGGTGGTGGTGTCACGCAGACCAACGATTTCCAGCGGATCCTGAACGCGGACGATACCACGCTCGATACGGCCGGTAACAACGGTACCACGACCCGAGATCGAGAATACGTCTTCGATTGGCATCAGGAACGGCTTGTCGATAGCGCGCTCTGGCTCTGGGATGTAGCTGTCCAGAGTTTCAACCAGACGCTTGACAGCGGTGGTGCCCATTTCGTTGTCGTCTTTGCCTTCCAGCGCCATACGAGCCGAACCGATGATGATCGGAGTGTCGTCGCCTGGGAAGTCATAGGTGGACAGCAGGTCGCGAACTTCCATCTCGACCAGTTCCAGCAGCTCAGCGTCGTCTACCAGGTCAGCCTTGTTCAGGAAGACCACGATGTACGGAACGCCAACCTGACGGGACAGCAGGATGTGCTCACGGGTTTGTGGCATCGGACCATCGGCGGCCGAGCAAACCAGGATCGCGCCGTCCATCTGGGCAGCACCGGTGATCATGTTCTTCACGTAGTCAGCGTGACCTGGGCAGTCAACGTGAGCGTAGTGACGAATGTTCGAGTTGTACTCGACGTGAGCGGTGTTGATGGTGATACCGCGCGCTTTTTCTTCCGGAGCCGAGTCGATCTTGTCGAACTCAACGACTGCCGAACCGAAAACTTCGGAGCAGACGCGAGTCAGAGCTGCGGTCAGAGTGGTCTTACCGTGGTCAACGTGGCCGATAGTGCCGACGTTAACGTGGGGAAGGGAACGATCAAACTTTTCCTTAGCCATCGATACAATCCTCCGCAGAAGAAATAGTCTTGCGCTGATAAAACAAAGGCAGATATTTTCATATCTGCCTTGTTTATATGGAGCTCTTGAGCGGACTTGAACCGCTGACCTCACCCTTACCAAGGGTGTGCTCTACCAACTGAGCTACAAGAGCGAAACACTTTGTGCAAAATCCGGCAAACTTGGAGCGGGTAGCGGGAATCGAACCCGCATCATCAGCTTGGAAGGCTGAGGTTCTACCACTAAACTATACCCGCGGAGCTTGCGGCTCTCGCTAAAACTGGTGGAGGGAGAAGGATTCGAACCTTCGAAGCTCTCGCAACGGATTTACAGTCCGTCCCCTTTGACCGCTCGGGAATCCCTCCAGATGTGGCCGGCATTCTATGTGTCTGCCGCCCTAGTGTCAAGCGTTTTTTCAAATTTTTTCAATCAAATCTGAAACTTAGCTGCTTTGACACCGCTTCCAGTTCTACCACCTGAGTGATGTTCCCTGTGAAGCGGGCGCCATTCTATCAAGCTATTCACCAGTTGCAATACCCTGGCAGAAAATAATTTTATGTTTTAAGTCTTTGAAATCATTGGAAAGAGCCGAAAGGACCGTTTGGTCCAGTAAACGCTCGCTTTCCGGGGCAACCTTGAGCCAGCGACCATCGGCTCCAGGCAGCTGCCCCACCACCGGCAAGGTGGCAATATCCAGGCTCAGCAAGCGCTGACGTAGTGCATCCAGCTGCTCCTGCCCTGCCACACCCCCCACTACCAGGCATTCGTCACGGCGCCTGGGCGGTGCCGACACACCCGTTTCACGCAACAGACGGATTTCCTGCTGATTCCCCTTGTACAGAGACAGCGGGGCGACTTCCTTGACCTTCAGCGGTGCTTCCTGCTGATGCCACACGTAATAGAAGACGTTGAGCACCAGTAACAACAGAAACAACCAACGCATAGGCACCTCAATCCAATGGGCAGGCCATGGCCAGGCCAACGAAAACCAGGTCAGGGACGACACGCGCCTGCGGCACGGCCTCTCTTACCAGCGGCGCATCACCCCCAGTGAGGAACACCGCGAATTCTTCACCCCACAGCGAACGCGCCTGCTCAAGCTGGGTACGCGCAAAGCCCTGGAGCATCAACACGCAACCACGCTCGACCGCTTCGACCGTAGAGCGGCCCGGCGACAGGCTGGTCAATGCGCGCTCGGCGGAGGCATCGTCATAGCGGATACGCCGGGTATGGGTACGCAACTGACTGCGCATCAGTGGCATGCCCGGACAGATGTAGCCACCCAGGTGCTCGCCGTCTGCAGCCACAAAGTCTGCTTTGGCGGCGGTACCAAGGTCGATCACCAGGCATGCGCCCTTGGCCAGGTGAAATGCACCCAGCGCAGCGAGCCAACGGTCCATGCCCAACCGCTGGTAGTCGTCATAACCGTTGCGCACACCGGCCATGCTCCGTGCCGGAACCGCAACATGCGCCTGCACGGCAAATGCCTGGGCAATCAACGCACAAAGCGCATCGGTTTCTTCCTCGCTGCGCACACTGACAATGCGGCAACCTGTCAGACGCACTGAAGCCAGCGCAGCCACTTCGGCCAGCAGCGCTTGATCTGAATCGACGATCCCGCCACCTTCAATCACTGCATCAGCGGTATGAATCACGCGCCACTTGATGAAGCTGTTACCGCAATCGAGCTCAAGAATCATCACGCAACCTCAAACTGAGCTCACCACCACTGAAGCTCTTTTCAACTCCGTCTACCTCAAGGCGCAAGCCGCCCTGCCCGTCGACGCCAAGAACCACGCCATCGATGCGCGTATTACCGGCAACCAGTGAAACATTGCGCCCCTGCCAAAGGTGCGCCTGCTCCCACTCCTCCTGGAATGCGGCAAACCCGTAGCGACGATGGCGTGCCAATTCGTGCTGCATTTGCTGATTGAGCGAAGCCACCAAGTGGTTACGGTCTATAGCCGCGCCCACCTCACGCCGCATCGAGGTCCACTCCTGGTCGACCTGGTCATTGACCTGCATGTTCACATTGATACCGATACCCAGTACCACATGACAGACATCGGCCGGGTCACCCACCAGCTCCAGGAGAATGCCAGTGATCTTCTGCCCGCGAACCAACACGTCATTGGGCCATTTGAGCCCTACATCTTTTACCCCGAACGCCTGCAGCGTGCGCATTACTGCAACGCCTACCACCAGGCTCAAGCCTTCGAGCTGGCGAATGCCACCATCCACACGCAAGACAAGGCTGTAATAGAGGTTTTCGGCAAATGGGCTGACCCATTGGCGGCCACGTCGGCCGCGGCCGGCGCTTTGCCGCTCGGCCAGGACGAGAAATGGCGCTACTTGCCCTTGATTGGCAAGCCTCAAGCCTTCGGCGTTGGTCGAGTCGATGATTTCGTGAATGAAAACCGGCCACTGCTCGCCTTCGGCAAACCTGGCGATTGCCTGCGCTTCGAGCAAAGCCAGTGGTGCCGCTAGCTGATAGCCGCGCCCACGAACCTTGTGAATGGTGAGGTTCAGCTCGCTTTCCAGGTGCTGCAGCTGCTTCCAAACGGCGCTGCGACTCACCCCGAGGGCTGCCCCCAGAGCTTCTCCGGAATGGAACCGGCCATCCTTGAGGAGATTCAACAACTTCAGCATGCCAGTCTCGACTTGGAATAAGGCACGCATGATAGCCATGGGCTGTTGGCTTGCATAGGAAAAGGGCCCGCATACCTGGCGTTGCACCCTGCTCCTACAGGGGGGCGGGCAGGACCGGGGATATTTGCGCCGCAAAGACAAAACCCCTACCTGCATGCGCAGATAGGGGTTTTGCGAAATGAATCTTGACGATGACCTACTCTCACATGGGGAAACCCCACACTACCATCGGCGATGCATCGTTTCACT